>NZ_JBFBCE010000040.1:0-86331 GCF_040689595.1 Streptosporangium sp. NPDC051023
GGCCAGTGGTGGTTCGCACGGGCCGCTGCATACCCCCGCGCGCCCTGCCCGTGCCGCTCCCTGACGTTCCTCAGTCCAGACACCGGCGCGCCCAAGCCGAAAACAGTCCCCGGGTAAGGGGGATGGGGCGGATCCCAGTCCGCCCAGGCCCAACCGGTTCTCGCCACAGGCGCCCAGGCCGCAACCGGTCTCCGGTTGACCGGTTCAGCCAGGCCGAGCCTCAGTCCGGCCACGGCACGCATATCCACGTGTACGGTGTGCGTCGGGCGGCGCGGGGGGATGTTCGCCCTTGGGTCCATCGGGGTACGGAGGCTAGGCGGGGTGGCGAGGTCTACCGTTTCTGTGGATCCGGGTAGCGTTCGGTCTATGGCAGCGCCAACTGGAACCTCTGACGCCCCCTTCGGCCGCATGCTGACCGCCATGGTCACACCGTTCACCGGCGACGGCTCGGTCGACTATGAGGCGGTGCGGCGTCTGGCCGCCTATCTGGTGGACGAGCAGCGCAACGACGGCCTCATCGTGAGCGGCACCACGGGGGAGTCCCCGACCACCTCGGACGAGGAGAAGGAGCGCATCCTGCGCACCGTCGTGGATGAGGTCGGCGACCGCGCCACGATCGTCGCGGGAGCGGGCACCAACGACACCCGCCACAGCGTCGAGCTGGCCAGGGCCGCCGAGCGCGCGGGAGCCCACGGTCTCCTCGTGGTGACGCCCTACTACAGCAAGCCCCCGCAGGAGGGGCTCTACCGGCACTTCACCGCCGTGGCCGACGCCACCGGACTGCCGGTCATGCTCTACGACATCCCGGGCCGCAGCGGTGTGCCCATCGAGACGGGCACTCTCCTGAGGCTGGCCGGACACGAGCGGATCGTCGCGGTGAAGGATGCCAAGGCCGACCTGTTCGCCGGGTCGCAGGTGATGGCGGCCACCGACCTGGTCTTCTACTCGGGCGACGACACGCTCAACCTGCCCTGGGTCTCGGTCGGGGCCGCCGGATGCGTCAGCGTCGTCGGGCACGTCGTGGGCGCCGAGATCGCCGCGATGATGGAGCTCTACCGCTCCGGCGACGTCTCGGGGGCGCTCGCCGTCCACCGCAGGCTGCTCCCCGTGGTGTCGGGAATCATGACGCGGGCGGGCGGTGCGATCATGACGAAGGCGGCGCTGACCCTGGTGGGGCGGTCCGCGGGACCGGTGCGGGCGCCGTTGGCGGAGGCCACGGCGGAGCAGGTCGCGCGGCTGAGAGAAGACTTGATCGCGGGTGGCGTGAAGCTGCCCGACGGAGTTGTGCCATGAGAGGGAACGTGGCGGCCGGTGACGGCCGCAGATGGGAGAAGCGGAAGTTTGAGTGACAGAGGACACAGCGGTCCGCCGACGATCGGAGTGCTCGGCGAGGGAGCAGTCCTGCCGTTCGGGGGAGCCACCGTCATTTACCAGAGAGGCGTGGCCGAATGAGTCACCCCCACCCGGAACTCGGGCCGCCGCCTGAGCTTCCCGAAGGCGCGCTGCGCATCGTCGCGCTGGGCGGTCTCGGCGAGATCGGCCGCAACATGGCGGTGTTCGAGTACGAAGGCCGTCTGCTGATCGTCGACTGCGGGGTGCTGTTCCCCGAGCCCGACCAGCCCGGCGTCGACCTGATCCTGCCCGACTTCGAGTACATCAGGGACCGCCTCGACGACGTCGAGGCCCTGGTGCTGACACACGCGCACGAGGACCACATCGGCGCCGTGCCGTACCTCCTGCGGGAGCGTCGTGACATCCCGATCGTCGGCTCGAAGCTGACGCTGGCGCTGATCGAGGCGAAACTCACCGAGCACCGCATCCAGCCGGTCAAGGTCGAGGTCGTCGAGGGGGAGCGGCGCACGTTCGGGCCGTTCGAGACGGAGTTCTTCGCGGTCAACCACTCGATCCCCGACGCGCTGGCCGTGGCGATCAGGACGCCCGCGGGCATCGTGCTGCACACCGGCGACTTCAGGATGGACCAGCTGCCCAGCGACGGGCGGCTGACCGACCTGGGCGGGTTCGCCAGGCTCGGCGCTGAGGGCGTCGACCTGCTGATGTCGGACTCGACGAACGCCGAGGTTCCGGGCTTCGTCACCAGCGAGCGGGAGATCGCCCCGGTCATCGACGAGGTGATCCGCACCGCGGAGAAGCGGGTGATCGTGGCGAGCTTCGCCTCCCACATCCACCGCGTCCAGCAGGTCATCGACTCCGCGGAGAAGCACGGCCGCAAGGTCGCGCTCGTCGGCCGTTCCATGATCCGCAACATGGGCGTCGCCAGGGACCTCGGCTACCTGAGGGTCTCGCCGGACGTCATCGTCGACTCCAAGGAGATCGAGGGCTGGCCGCCGGAGGACGTGGTGCTGATCTGCACCGGGTCCCAGGGCGAGCCGATGGCGGCGCTCTCGCGCATGGCCAACCGCGACCACCCCATCCGGGTGGCCGAGGGCGACACCGTCCTGCTGGCCTCCTCCCTGGTGCCGGGCAACGAGACCGCCGTCAACAAGGTGATCAACGGGCTGAGCCGCTGGGGCGCCCGCGTGGTGCACAAGGGCAACGCGAAGGTGCACGTCTCCGGGCACGCCGCCGCGGGCGAGCTGCTCTACGTGCTCAACCTGACCCGGCCCTCCAACTTCATGCCGGTGCACGGTGAGTGGCGGCACCTGCGGGCCCACGCCAAGCTCGCCGCGCTGACCGGGGTTCCCGACGACCACATCGTGATCGCCGAGGACGGTGTCGTGGTCGACCTGGTCGACGGCCGCGCGAGGATCGTGGGAGCGGTTCCCGCGGGCTACGTCTACGTGGACGGGACCTCGGTCGGAGACGTCACCGACTTCGCCCTCAAGGACCGGCGCATCCTGGGCGAGGAGGGGTTCATCTCCGTCGTCGTGGTCGTCGACACCGGCACGGGCAAGCTGACCGGAGGCCCGGAGATCCACGCCCGCGGGTCGGGCATCGACCCCGACCGGCTCCTGGAGGTCCTCCCGCAGATCGAGAGGGCGATCGAGGAGCACGCGGCCGACGGCGTCGTGGACATCCAGCAGATCCGCAGGGTGGTCCGCAGGACCGTCGGGCGCTGGGTGAGCGACACCTACCGCCGCCGCCCGATGATCATCCCCGTGGTGGTCGAGGTCTGACCCGTTCACCGTACGGCGGCCGCGGCCGGCCGCCGTACGGTCGACACCGTTTCGGCCCGTCTGGTCGCCGTACGGCCGGTCCTGGCCGGGCCCGCGCCGACAGGGAGAACGCCGGGGCGGGGAACGCGGCAGGTGCCGGGGGAAAACATCGCCCCTGGGTCTTTTGTCCCATATGGCTGGTCTGGCTTCCGGCGAGCCTTCGCGCCATCCGCCGTCAGGCTCGATAGCCTCGCTATCATGGCCACCGGTACGTCTAAAGGCGCCTCAGGCAAGACTCCCGCCAAGGGGTCATCGGGCCGGTCCGGGTCCCCCTCGTCCCGCACGGCTCCCGTCAGGCGGGTCGCCACGACCCGGGCGAAGCCCGCCCCGCAGGCCCGCAGGCCCGCGAGCCCCCAGCACGACCCGATCGGCTGGGTGTTCACCCTGATCGGCAAGCTGTTCATGGGGATCTGGATGCTGCTGGCGGGCGGCATCGGCAGCGCGGCGCGGGCTCTGGGGCAGAACGCCCGGGAGCTGGACCCGGTGCACCGTCGAGACGGGCTCGGGCTCGCGGTGTTCTCCGGGGCGATCGCGCTGGCCGCCATCCTTTGGCGGGACACGACGGGCGCGGTCTCCGAGGTGGTCAACGGGGTGATGCGCGGGGTCTTCGGGTCGCTCGCCTGGCTGATCCCCATCCTGCTCGCCCTGCTGGCCTGGCGGCTGCTGCGCCACCCCGACCAGAACGCCGACACGGGCCGCATGGGCATCGGGTGGTCCGCGCTCATGGTCGGCCTGCTCGGTGTCGTGCACGTCGTGCACGACACCCCCTACCCGTCCGGAGGCGCCTCCGACGGCATGGACAAGGTCTCGGCCGCGGGTGGCATGATCGGCTTCATCGTCTCCGCGCCGCCCGCGAGCATCCTGCCCGCCTTCGTCACGATCCCGTTGCTGCTCATCCTGTCCGGGTTCGGCGTCCTGGTGATCACCGCGACCCCGGTCCACCGGATCCCGGAGCGGCTGGCCGAGATCAGGCACATGCTCTTCGACCGGGACGCGCCCGCCAGGCCCGCCAGGCAGGCCAGGAAGCCCGCGCGCAAGAAGCAGGGGGAGGGGCAGGACGCCGGCGACACCGTCAAGCCGTACGACACGCCTGTCGTCACCGAGCCGCAGAACAAGCTCGCCGACCACTCCCCGGAGATCGTTCCCGGGCTCGCGGAGGAGCCCGCGGAGGAGGAGGGGGCCGCCCCCGTCCTCAGGACCGAGCCGCCCGAGCCGACCCCGGCCCCGCGCAAGGTGGAGCAGCTCGTCCTGTCCCCGCAGGCGGGCCCCTACACCCTGCCGGACACCCAGCTCCTGAGCCCGGGCAGCGCGCCGAAGCCGCAGACCAAGGCGAACACCGTCGTGGTCAACGCGCTGACCAGCGTGATGGAGCAGTTCTCCATCGACGCCCAGGTCATCGGGTTCACCCGGGGGCCGACGGTGACGCGCTACGAGATCGAGCTCGGCCCGGCGGTCAAGGTCGAGAAGGTCACCGCGCTGACCAGGAACATCGCCTACGCCGTCAAGTCGGCCGATGTGCGGATCCTCAGCCCGATCCCCGGCAAGTCGGCGATCGGCGTGGAGATCCCGAACACCGACAAGGACCTCGTGTCGCTGGGTGACATCCTGCGCTCGCAGGTGGCCCAGGCCGACCACCACCCGATGATCGTCGGCCTCGGCAAGGACGTGGAGGGCCGCACGATCGTGGCCAACCTGGCCAAGATGCCGCACCTGCTCATCGCGGGCGCGACCGGCGCGGGAAAGTCGGTCTGCGTCAACGGTCTGATCTCCTCGATCCTGATGCGCGCGACGCCCGACGAGGTGCGGATGGTGCTGGTCGACCCCAAGCGGGTCGAGCTGAGCGTCTACGAGGGCATCCCGCACCTCATCACGCCGATCATCACCAATCCCAAGAAGGCCGCAGAGGCCCTGGAGTGGGTGGTCGGCGAGATGGACCGTCGCTACGACGACCTCGCGGCCAGCGGTTTCCGCCATGTCGACGACTTCAACAAGGCGGTGCGCGCGGGCAAGCTCGTGCCGCCGCCCGGCAGTGAGCGTGTCTACCAGCCGTATCCATACCTTCTGGTGATCGTGGACGAGCTGGCCGACCTGATGATGGTCGCCCCGCGCGACGTCGAGGACTCCATCGTCCGCATCACCCAGCTCGCCCGCGCCGCGGGCATCCACCTGGTCATCGCCACCCAGCGGCCGAGCGTCGACGTGGTCACCGGCCTGATCAAGGCCAACGTGCCCTCGCGGCTCGCGTTCGCCACCTCCAGCCTCGCCGACAGCCGCGTCATCCTGGACCAGCCGGGCGCGGAGAAGCTGGTCGGCCAGGGCGACGCCCTGTTCCTTCCGATGGGCGCGAGCAAGCCCATGCGGCTGCAGAACGCCTTCGTGTCCGAGAAGGAGATCTCCGAGGTCGTCACGCACTGCAAGACGCAGATGCAGGCCGAGTACCGCGACGACGTCGCCGCCTCGGCGACGACCAAGAAGGAGATCGACGAGGACATCGGCGACGACCTCGACCTGCTGGTCCAGGCGGCAGAGCTGATCGTGACCACCCAGTTCGGCTCGACCTCGATGCTCCAGCGCAAGCTGCGGGTCGGTTTCGCCAAGGCGGGCCGCCTGATGGACCTGCTGGAGAGCAGGAACGTCGTCGGGCCGAGTGAGGGGTCGAAGGCGCGCGAGGTCATGGTCAAGCCCGACGAACTGCCCGGGCTTCTGGCGGACCTTCGAGGCCAATGACGCCCCCGCCGTACGAGACCCACCCGATTACTGATTGAATAGTACTCACTACGCAGCGTCGGGGGCTTTGGGGGCGTGCGGCATGAGCATTGGCAGCAGTTTGGCGGAGGCGCGCCGGTCGGCGGGGCTGACCGTGGCGGAGTTGAGCGCGCACACGCGCATTCGTGAGGCGCTGATCCACGCGATCGAGCGGGACGACTTCTCCCAGTGCGGGGGAGACTTCTACGCGCGAGGCCACGTCCGCAACATCGCCAAGGTCGTCGGGCTTGATCCAGAGGCCATGGTGCACGAGTACGACGAGCTGCACGGGGGCGTGCCGCTGCCGGTCAGGGCGGCCAGCGTGTTCCAGGCGGACACGCCCATCAAGATCCGGGAGAGCCGCTCGCCCAACTGGACGACGGCCATGGCGGTCGCGCTGGCCATCGTCGTGGTCTTCGCCGTGGTCAAGACCATGGGGGGCGGGGAGGAGACGCCGACGGCCGACGTGCACCCCGCCGTGCCGACGTCGTCCATGCCCGGGGAGGGGCCCGACACGCCCGGGGCGCCGCGCAAACCGGCCTCGCTGGCCGCGGGCAAGGTGAGCGGTCCCGTGGTCCTCCAGATCAGGGCGAAGCGTTCCTCGTGGCTCGATGTGAAGGACATGAGCGGCAAGCAACTCTTCTCCGGCACCCTGGAGGCGGGTAAAACCTCCGTCTGGCGGACCGACAAAGGGGTGAAGGTCATCTTCAGCGACGGAGGAGCGGTCTCGCTGCAGCTCAACGGGAAGAACCTCGGAGCTCCCGGGCGCCGCGGCCAGGTCGTCAACCGCTCGTACGGCGTCCCCGCGTCCACGCCGAGATAGTCCGGCAGGGTCTGGGAACGGGGGAGGTGCATCGGTGGTCGCCAACTCCCGATACCGTAGTGTCCACCATGTCATCCCGCCGAACCGCATCGCTGATCACGCTGGGCTGCGCGCGCAACGAGGTCGACTCAGAAGAGCTCGCCGCGCGTCTTGAGGCTGCCGGTTGGCAGGTGGGCGACGACGACCCCGATGTCATCGTCGTCAACACCTGCGGCTTCATCGACTCAGCGAAAAAGGACTCCATCGACACGCTGCTCGCCGCGGCCGACTCCGGGGCCAAAGTGGTCGCCGCGGGCTGTATGGCGGAGAGGTACGGCGACCAACTCGCCGATGCCCTGCCAGAGGCGGCGGCCGTCATCTCCTTCGACGACTACACCCAGATCGGCACGCGTCTCGACGACGTGCTGGCGGGTAAGCCGCTCGTCCCGCACAGTCCGCGCGACCGCAGGACCCTGCTGCCGATCTCACCGGTCGAGCGCGCGGCGGCCCCCAAGACCAACATCCCCGGCCACGGAGAGCTGCCCGAGGGGGTGGCTCCTGCCAGCGGCCCCAGGCCACTGCGCAAGCGCCTGGGAGACGGGCCTGTCGCCTCGCTGAAACTGGCCTCGGGGTGCGACAGGCGCTGCACCTTCTGCGCCATCCCGGCGTTCCGCGGCGCCTACGTCTCTCGTGAGCCTGCCGACCTCGTCGGCGAGGCCGTCTGGCTGGCCGGGCAGGGGGTCAAGGAGCTCGTTCTGGTCAGCGAGAACTCCACCTCCTACGGCAAGGACCTGGGCGACCTGCGGGCGCTCGAGAAGCTGCTGCCCTCCCTGGCCGCGGTCGAGGGCGTCGAGCGGGTGCGGGTCAGCTACCTGCAGCCCGCGGAGCTGCGTCCCGGCCTGCTGGAGATGATCGCCTCGACCGAGGGCATCGCCTCCTACTTCGACCTGTCCTTCCAGCACGCCAGCGGGTCGGTGCTGCGGCGGATGCGCCGCTTCGGCGACCCCAGGCGCTTCCTGGAGCTGCTGGAGACGGTCAGGGCGAAGGCCCCGGAGGCGGGAGTGCGCTCCAACTTCATCGTGGGTTTCCCCGGAGAGACCGAGGAGGAGTTCGGCGAGCTGGTCGCCTTCCTCGAGGAGGCCAGGCTCGACGTGATCGGTGTCTTCGGCTACTCCGACGAAGAGGGCACCGAGGCGGCCTCACTCCCTGGGAAACTGGACCAGGAGACCATCGACGCCCGCGTGGCCACGCTCACCGAGCTGGCCGAGGAGCTCATGGCCCAGCGGGCCGAGGAGCGGATCGGCACCGAGGTCGACGTCCTCATCGAGGAGGATCTCGGCGACGGCGGCTACGAGGGGCGCGCGGCGCACCAGGGGCCCGAGGTCGACGGCTCCGTCACGGTTCAGGGCATCGGCCTGGTCCCCGGTCAGATCGTCAGGGCGGTCGTGGTCGACTCAGAGGGAGTGGACCTGATCGCCCGCATCAAGGCCGCCTCGTGAGCGCGCCGCCGGGGCGGGAGATCGTATGACCAACACGCCAGAGACCGGCACCGATCCGACGTCGGCGACCACGGGCCCCAAGGTGAGCGCGTGGAACATCGCCAACGTCGTGACGGTGATACGGCTGGCGATGGTTCCCCTCTTCGCGGTCTGCCTGTTCCTGCCGGGCACCGGCTGGCGGGTCACCGCGCTGGTGGTCTTCCTGGTGGCCTCGCTCACCGACCTGCTCGACGGTGAGCTGGCCCGCCGCTACGGCCTGATCACCGACTTCGGCAAGATCGCCGACCCGATCGCGGACAAGGCGTTGATCGGCGCCGCGCTCATCAGCCTCTCGGTCCTGGACGAGCTGTCGTGGTGGGTCACCGTCGTGATCCTCGGCAGAGAGCTCGGCGTGACCCTGCTGCGGTTCGCGGTCATCAGGCACGGCGTGATCCCCGCCAGCTACGGCGGCAAGGTCAAGACCGTCCTGCAGATCGCCGCGATCGTCTCCTACATGTGGCCGGGCGTCCCCGGGCCGATCCGCTGGGTCGTCATGGGCGCCGCGGTCGTCGTGACGGTGGGCACCGGCCTCGACTACGTGATCCGCGCGATCAGGCTGCGGCAGGTGGCGAAGCGGGCGCGGGCCAGATGAGTCACCGCCTGCTCGCCGCGACCAGTGTGCTCTCCCTCCTCGTCCGCAGGGGGGAGACGGTGGCGGTCGCCGAGTCTCTGACCGCGGGGCTGATCGGCGCGGCGCTCACGGCCCCCTCGGGGGCGTCCGCGGCCTTCGTCGGCGGAGTCCTGTCCTACGCGACCGACCTCAAGCACCGCCTGCTCGGCGTCCCCGCAGACCTGCTGGCGCGTGAGGGGGCCGTGCACCCGCAGGTCGCCGCGGCGATGGCCGACGGCGTCCGCAGGCTCACCGGCGCCACGTACGGCCTGGCGGCCACCGGCGTCGCCGGTCCCGACCCGCAGGACGGCAAACCGGTGGGCACCGTGCATCTGGCTGTTAGCGGCCCTGATGGGCGGGTATGGCACCGGGATCTCCGTCTCGCAGGCATGCGTGAGGAAATTCGCCAATCGACAGTCAATGAGGCTGTAGACCTGCTTTTAGGTGTGCTCGAGTCGAACTTGGGGGAACAATCCGGGTGATTACCGCGTTACGTCCCCAGCGAACATGCTCACCACGGTCTGCCGCAGGGTTGGTGGATACAGGTACGGTGGAGCTGTGAGTGAGGTAAAGGTCAAGCGATGATGACGGCGAGGAGTATGTACGAAGGGTCGCGTTCGAAGAACGGGCGGCACGAACCGATCGCGCGGAGTGTCGTGAAGGCGCCTGCGCCGGGGAGGGAGCGACAGATGGTCCTGCTGCGTCAGCTGCTCGGTGACGTGCTGCGGCGGCTGCGGGTGCGGCAGAGTCGCACCTTGCGTGAGGTTTCCACACTGGCTCGTGTTTCTCTCGGATATCTGTCCGAGGTGGAGCGTGGTCAGAAGGAGGCCTCTTCCGAATTGCTCGCGTCGATCTGCGGTGCCCTCGGTGTGCCGCTTTCACAGGTGCTGCGTGAGGTCTCCGACCAGTTCGCGCTGGCCGAGCTTCAGCACGCCCCGGTTCTCGCCGGTGACGTGCCTGAGCGGGAGCGCCTGCCGATCGCCGAGACCGTGGTGCCCGGCGCCATTGGAGACTCGGTTTTTCCTGAGGTCAATGACATGGTTGCCGCCTAACCGGCCGCTCACTCCGGCTGGCAGCGACGACACCAGACAATCAGCCGTTCCTGCGGTCGTTCCCCCATCTCGCCACGACTGACCCGGCTCCCGCAGCGCAGGCAAGGCCGCCCCGCTCTGCCGTAGACCCAGGTGTCCCGGCCAGGGCGCGCGTCTCCCGTCGTCACCCTGCTCGGGCGCTCCCTGTTCGCGTGCAGCAACCGCTGCGCGATTCCCACGACCCTCTTCAGGTCCTCGACCGCGCCCACGGGCCGCCACGGCCAGACTCCGGCCAGGAAGAGTGTCTCGGCGCGGTAGATGGTGCCGATCCCCGCGAGGTTGCGCTGGTCGAGCAGCGCCTCCCCGATCGTCGTCCCAGGGTCGGCGGCAAGACGCCGTACGGCCTCCTCCGGATCCCAGTCCGCTCCAAGCAGGTCGGGCCCGAGATGCCCGACGACCCGTTCCTCGTGCCCGGTTGGCAGCAGGTCGACCATGCCGAGCCGTACCCCGACCGCCTGCCACTGCGCGTTGGCCAGCAGCAAGCGGACGACGTCGCCGGGCGGTGGCCTGCGTCCCACGGGGGAGACCTGCCAGCTTCCCTCCATCCGCAGATGGGTGTGCACCGTCAGGCCGCCGTCGACCCTGGTGAGCAGGTGCTTGCCGCGGGAGAGAGTCTCCAGCACGGTCCGGCCCGTCAGGTCGGCGGTGGCGTATCTGGGCACGCGGAAGTCGGAGCGGGTGAGCACTCGCCCGTTCAGCGCAAGGCCGAGCTGTCTGGCCGTGCGGTAGACGACGTCACCCTCCGGCACGGGAGGCGGCTTTAGTCCCAGGCGGCGGGGTCGGCGGCGAGCTGGCGGACCCGCTCGGGAAGCGCGCCCGTGGCCACGCTGTCGAGCGTGACCTCCTCCAGGATCGCCCGCTCACTGGCTCGCAGCGCGATCCAGACCTGCTGTAGCGCCTCGGCCGGACCCCGGTAGCCGACGTGCTCGGGGCGCTCGCCCCGCACGTTGGCCAGCGGCCCGTCCACCGCGCGGATCACGTCCGCCAGCGTGATCTCCGAGGCGGGACGGGCCAGCACGTAGCCGCCCTCCGGGCCACGCTGGCCTCGGACCAGGCCGGCCCGCCGCATCTGAAGGAGGATGTTCTCCAGGTATTTGGGCGGCATGTCCTGCTCCTTGGCCAGCTCACCCACAGTGGTAGGTCCGTCACCCGCGGCGGCGAGTTCGGCGGCGGCACGTAGGGCATAGTCGACACGAGCGGATAGACGCATGTAATCGATTATCCCGCCTGCTATTGACTGCTTACGCGCGAGGTCCCAGAAAAACCGAACTTGCGTCCGCGGCCTTCGACGACGACAGGGGCGTGCAGCCACGCGTCCCCGGGCGCGGGCTGGTGGATCACATAGTGGTGGGGAGCCATCGCCGAGGTGCGGCCCGGCAGCAGGGCCAGGCACGCGGCGTGGATCTCCTCGGGGGTTCCGGCGGAGACATGGCAGGTCAGACGCCCTTCGGCATCGTGGGTCACCCGGTAAGGGCGTCCCCCGACGGCATCGCCGACCAGCCGGTCGACGGCCTCCAGATTCACCCAGCAGGAGTCGGCATGGATCCAGCTCGGGCCGTACTCGACGGGCGTGACCCCGGAAACATCCGGGACGTCCCGCAGGGGAATGACCCGTTTCGCGGCCTCGATCAGCAGTTTGACGAGACCGGTCCCGAAGCTCTCCGCCTCGGCCCGCGACATGACCCCGGGATCGATCCAGAACGTCAGGTCAACTTCGTCCTCGAGGCGGTTGGTCCACAGGGCCAGGTGCGCGGGGAAGGAGGCCTCCGGCAGCCAGCGGCACTCGATGTCGCCGGACGGCGGGGGCTCCCGCTCGGCCAAGGCCACCCCGCTCATGTCACTGAAGACGCAGTCGCGGGCGAAGTCGACCCCCCGCTCGGCGTTGACCGTGCCGATCAGCTCCCAGAGCGCGGTCGAGTCGAACCGGGTGTGCTGGTATCCGGTGAGGGAGGCGGTGCGGAAGCGGCGGATCGCCTCGTCGAAGCTGGGGACGTCGAGGTCGGTGGCGATCAGCGCGTCTTGGGCCAGCGGGCCGACGTAGTCGCGCACCTCGGGACGGATCCTGTTGCTGGTCAGTGAGGCGATCACGCAGGTCCGCTGGACGGCCCGGACACCGATCAGCGTCCCGAGCGCGGCGAGCGTGACCACAGAGCGGCTGGCGCCGGTACGGCGCGCCACGGTGCCCAGCGCCTCGCCCGCCACCGAGGAACGGACTCTGAGCCGGGGCCTGAGCGCCTCGGGGTCGGCCGCCTCGTCGATCGCGAACATCGACTGCGGCACCCGGACGAGCTGGGTCCTCCAGTGCCGCAGGGCAGCCGCGGTCCGCAGCTGGGCGGGCGGGGCCTTCTCCGTGAGCGCCAGCTCCAGCGGCTGCGTCTGGCACGGCGCGGGTACGGCCTCGCCGCTGACCAGCCGTTCCCAGTCGCGCATGACGGTGGCCAGACCGACCTCGTCGACCGAGGTATGGGGCAGGACGAAGACCACTCTGAGGGGGACCTCCCCCTCGGTGACCACCGCGACCCGAATCGGCAGCTCGTTCTCCACGTCGAACCGGATGCCCTGGATATGCAGGCCGACCTCCTCAGCCAGCTCGTCCAGGTCGTGCTCGTCCGGGGCGTCCTCGATGACGTGCACCTCGACGGGCAGCGTGCCCGAACCCGAAACCATCTGGGTACCGGAGCGGATCGTGGCCCGCAGGCTCTCGTGCCGGGAGAGCAGTTCCCCGACCGCCTCGACGACGGTGGCGAGGGTCGTCCCCGGGGGAATGCGCCGGGTTTCGCGGAAGTTCATGTGCAGGGGCGGGTCGCGCAGCACGCAACGCGCCATGTTCGCCTGGCCCATCGTGACGGGTCCGTGCCGGGTCGGTCGCCCTGCGTAGCAGGCCGCGATACTGATGACGGTTTCCATCAGAGTCTCCCGAGGGGACCGTTGTCTTCAGGTGACTGGGGAATCGGGAGTGGGAGGGCCGTCAGGACCCGAGCGTGCCCCGACCGGTTCGGTCTGCGCATCGGAAATCTCCGATCACTGTGCGTTGGATGTTGTGGTGCTGTTGTAATGGTCGGGTGGCTCGTCAGGTGTGCACCTCTCCCCGCGTGGCGTACGACCTGGGCTATCCCGTCGTGTGGTGCCCGAGGTGCCGCCGCCCGGTTCTCGGCGGGCCGGTGAAGGCGCGCCTGGAAGGGGGCGGCCGTGCGTAGGTCGTTCAGGTTCCTGCTGCGCCCCACCAGCAAGCAAGCGGTCGCGCTCGCCGCGTGCGTGGAGGACCACCGGCAGCTCTACAACGCGGCGTTGGAGCATCGCCGCACGGCTTACCGTAAGGCCGGGGTGAGCGTCCGGTACGGCGAGCAGCCGGGGGAGTTGAAACACATCCGCGCCGACGACCCCGGCGGGCAGGGCCGGTGGTCGTTCTCCTCCCAGCAGGCCACCCTGCGCCGCCTGGACACGGCGTTCGCCGCCTTCTTCACCCGGGTCTGCCAGGGCCGCACCCCCGGCTTCCCCCGTTTCAAAGGCAGGGGCCGGTTCGACACCGTCACCTGGCCCAAGGACGGTGATGGCTGCCGCTGGGACTCCCAGCCCAACCACCCCACCGCGACCTATCTCCGCCTGCAGGGCGTCGGGCATGTGCGCGTCCACCGGCACCGCCGGGTGCTCGGCACCGTCAAGACGATCAGTGTGAGGCGGGAGGGTTCCCGCTGGTACGTGGTGCTGTCCTGTGACGATGTCCCCGCCCAGGCGCTCCCGGCGACGGATGCGGCGGTCGGCATCGACCTGGGTGTGGCGTCCCTGGTGACCACCAGCGACGGTGAGCATCTGGCCAATCCACGCCCCTTGGCCGCCTCCGCCGCCCGTCTGGCCGCGGCGCAGCGGGCGCTGGCCCGGACCCAGCGCGGTAGCGGGCGTCGCCGTAAGGCCGCCGCCCGGGTCGCCGCTTTGCACGGGAAGGTGCGGCGTCAGCGTCTGGATGGCGCGCACAAGGCCGCGCTCGCGCTGGTGGCCGGGTACGGCGTGATCGTGCACGAGGAGCTGCGGATCGTGAACATGACCCGCTCGGCGTCCGGCACCATCGACGCCCCAGGGCGGAATGTCGCAGCCGAGTCCGGCCTCAACCGAAGCATTCTGGACGCGGGCTGGGGGGTGTTCCTGACGGTTCTCGCGGACAAGGCTGAAAGCGCCGGTCGCGCGCTGATCGCGGTGAACCCCGCCGGCACCTGCGCCGCATGCGGCCATGTGGCGAAGGAGAACCGGGTCAGCCAGGCCGCCTTCCGGTGTAGGGCGTGTGGGCATGGCGCGCATGCCGATGTCAACGCGGCGATCAACATCTTGAGGGCAGGGCTTGCCCTTCGCGACGCCGCGCGAGCGGCTTAGCGAGAAGCCGCTTCCTTCAGGGAGCAGAGGAGTCACGTCGAGACCTGCCTCGCCACACGCCGTAAGAGTCTTACTGAAAAGAATCTTTACCATTTCCCGTTTCCCGGAGTGTTCCACGCGACGGGTGGACGTCGCAAGCCCTGATTTCACGGGGATCCCGCATTGTGAGGGCGGAGGGAGCGCGGGTGGCCGAGGGGGTGCGAGGAGGGGTGACGTGGCCGGGGGCACCCCCTCGGACTCCCGGGGGGTCGGTGCGGGGCTAAACTATCAGGAAGCTTTATTAATGAATAGAACCGCTATTCTTGCCTGAATGTAATTGCGACGGGGAAACGGCGAACAAGAGAGCATGCGTATGGAGCGACGTCCTGGCGTGCCCAGGCTGCTGAGGGAGATCAACGACCGGGCCGCCCTGGAGCTGTTGCTTGATTCGGGACCGCTGACGCGGGGCCAGATCGGGGAGCTCACCGGCCTTTCCAAGGTGACGGCGTCCCAGACGCTGGCCCGGTTGGAGGAGCGCGGTCTGGTCGAGGTGGCAGGAGAGCAGGCGGGAGGGAGAGGACCCAATGCCGCGCTTTATGGGATCATTTCTTCCTCGGCCTATGTGGCGGGCCTGGATGTGGGCCCGGAATTCGTGACCACCGCCATCGCCGATATCCACGGAGAGATCGTGTCGGAGGTCGCGGTCGCGCCGAACGGGCACGACGATCCGGTGGCCCTCGTGCACAGTGCGGTCGTCAAGGCGTGCCGCTCGGCGAAGGTCGCCCTGTCCAAGCTGAGGGCGGTCGTGATCGGCACCCCGGGTGTCGTCGACCCCAGGACGGGAGACGTGCGTTTCTCCTTCGACCTGCCCGGCTGGCACGAGGGAATCCACGAGGCGCTCGCCCGTGACCTGCGGCGCGACGTCAAAATCGAGAACGATGTGAACCTCGTTGCCATTGCCGAGCGCGCCCGCGGCGCGGCGCGGGGCGCGGATGACTTCGTGCTGCTCTGGGTCGGCCGTGGCATCGGTCTCGGTGTCGTGCTCGGCGGCAGGCTGCACCGCGGCCTGTCCGGCAGCGCGGGTGAGATCGGCTACCTCCCCGTGCCTGGCGTGCCACTGGCCGAGGACGTGCGGGCGGTGCCGGGGCGGCTGCCGTCGCTCGCGGGCGGTCTGCAGTCGCTGGTCAGCGCGGAGGCGGTGACGGAGCTCGCCGTGACCTACGGTTTCGACGGTGGAAGCGCGGCCGAGTGCGTCGCGGCCGCCGTCGAGGCGGGCGAGCGGGGAGAGCCGCTGCTGGACGAGATCGCCGGGCGTCTCGCGCTGGGCGTCGCGTCGGTGTGTGTCGTGCTCGACCCCGGGCTCGTGGTGCTCGCGGGCGAGGTCAGCCAGGCGGGCGGGGACCTGCTCACCTCCAGGATCGAGGAGGCGGTCGCCCGGATCTGCCCGGTCCGCCCGCAGGTGGTGCCCAGTCAGGTGACTGGAAACCCGGTGCTGCGCGGAGCCGTTCTCGCCGCGCTCGACCAGGCCCGTGAGGAGATCTTCGCCTCGTGAGGGCGTGATGGAGCGCTCCGGGAATCCATCGGAGCGCTCCAATCGGGCAGATCTTACTGGTTCCCTGAATTTTCCTGACTCTCCCCGTTGCGAAGTCGGGAAGATCGTCTATGCTGGCGCGGAAATGTCATGGAAATGACACTCCTCCGTGATCGGGGAACGGGGATCTATGACGGCAGTCATCGCCGTGTTACATGCTGAGGACGTCGCCCTTGAGTTCGTATCCGTTCTGAGACGCCACGCCGACCACGACGTCGGGGTTCTCATCGGCCGGTCAGGCGCGCGGGTGACGCTTCCCGGTGGCCTGCCGCTGAGGGAGCGTCTGGAACTGCTCGCGCCGTTCGTCGAACCGGGAGGCAACACCGCGGCCCTGCCCGCCCCCGGGGAGGTCGCCGCCTGGCTGGGCGACGCGCCCGCCGAGGTCTGGACCCACTCTCCCGCCGATCACCGCATCCGCAGGGCCGGGTTCGGCTGGGTCGTCTCCAGGGCGGTTCCTACGACGGACGTGTCCTACTCGGTCGGGGACAACCCGTTCCTGCAGACGATTCCCGGCGAGGCCGTCGCGCTCAGCGGCGCCGAGGCCGAGGCCAAAATCGACTTCGTCAACCGGCGCGCGGGCGAGCTGCTGCGCAGCCGTGTGCCCGACCGGCTCGTCACCACGGACCGGGTGCCGGTGGTCGAGCGTTTCTTCACCGCGGACGCGACACGGGCGAACCGGCTGTACGCGCTCATCTCCAGTCTGGGGGAGGACGCCGCCGTCGCGGACGACCCGTGGGAGTTCGGCCGCTCGGCGTACGAGGCCGACCGGCTCGACGCGACGGCGGCGTGGGTCGGCCGGTGGTGCTCTCCCGGCGACGGGCCGATCGTCGAGGTCGGGGCCTGTGAGGGCGAGCTGACCCGCAGGCTGGCGGGCAAGGGCTACACGGTCCAGGCCACGGAGCCGAACGCCGCGTTCCTGGCCAGGCTGGCCGAGCGCGCGGGCTCCGATGCCGAGGTCTCGTCCGAAAGCCTTCAGGAACTGGCCGCAGGGCGCGGTCGTCCCGCCGCGGCCTACCTGCTGATCGAGATGCTCTACTACGACCAGGACCTGACGCTGCTCGACGCCCTGCCGACCGATCGGATCCTCATCGCCCTGGAGACGGGGCAGCTCAACGACATGGTCTGGCCCTGGATCAGGCAACAGTCCGTCTGGCGCGTCGCCGAACGCGTCGAGCTGGCCCCGCCGACGCTCGAGTTCGTCTGCGACGGCCTGGCCTATCTGCGCAAGCGGGGCAGCCGCGGCCTCGTGCTGACCAGGAACGGGGAGATGTGATGAGCTGGCGGACGATCGTGGTCTCACCACACTTCGACGACGCGGCCATGTCCGTCGCGGGAGTCCTGGCCAGGAACGAGGGGCCCGCGGTCGTCGTCACGGTGCTCGGCGGCGCCGCGGCCGAGCAGCCGTCGGCGTGGGACCGACTGTGCGGGTTCGCCTCCGCGGAGGAGACGGTGCGGGAACGGCTGGCCGAGGACGCCAGGGCGTGCGAGATCCTCGGTGTGGACCAGGTCGCGCTCGACCATCCCGACGTTCCCGCGCAGGCGTTGCGGTTGCGCGGGCTCGAGGACTTCCTCACCGAGCACGTCACGCCGCGGACCCGGGTGCTGGTCCCGATGGGCATCGGCAACGCCGACCACGAGACGGTCCGCGACCAGGCCCTGGACGTGCTGCGCAAGACCGGCGCCGCCGAGCTTCTGGCCTACGCCGACCTCCCGTACGCCGCGGCGATCCGCGAGTGGGGGACCGCCTCCGCCGTCGAGGCCCTGGCCGCGAAGGAGCCGGTGCGGACGCTCGCTGAGCGGTACCGGATCCGCCCCGAGCTGCGGATCCGGCTCGACGAGGCCGAGTGGACGCTCAAGCGGCGCGCCGTGCTGTCCTACGCCTCACAGATCGCGCCGCTTGCCTGCGAGTACGGAGAGTTCGCCGCGATGCCGGGGCCGCTCCAGCATGAGCTGGTGTGGGCTGTCGAGGAGTGACCCCGGCGGGGGTCTCAGGCGGGCGCCATGCCGGTCATCGCGGCGTGCCCGGCCAGGAGTTCGGCCACGGCCTGGCCGGACACGGTCGTCGCGCCGTGGGTGGTGATGTGCGTGCCGCCTGGCGTCAGGGGGCCGGGCAGGCCCATCTCGACCACGATCGCGTCCGGGCGTCGGGCCAGCAGGGCGTCGAGCCCGGCCGAGACCCAGGCGTGCCGGTGGGCGTCCCGCACCACGATCACCAGCGGGCGCCCTTCCGCGGGCGCGGGGACCTGGTCGTCCGGGCCGAGCCGTACCCCGTCGGTGCCGGGGAGCAGCGCGGCCAGCGGTACGGTGACGCCCCAGGGGGTCGCCCGGTCGATGGCGATGTTGGTCTCGGACACGAACTCGACCACCTGCGGGGCCGCGGCGAGGGGCAGCACCTCGCCGCGGATTCGCAGGGCACGCCGGGCGGCGGCGAGGCCGGAGGGGTCGAGGCCCACCGTCCCCGCCGTCCCCGCCGCCCATGTCACCCGGCGCTGCTCGGCCGACCACGCGGCCAGACGGCGCACCCTGGAGGCGGCCTCCGCCAGGCGCTCTTCGGGCAGTGTGCCGTCGATCACGGCGGCCATGATGGCGTTGCGCATGAATCCGACGACTCCGGCGCCCTTGCGCTCGCCGCCGACGCAGATGGCGTCGGCCCCCGCGACCAGGGCACGTACCGCCGCGCCGGTCACGCCGTACCGTTCGGCGACCGAGGGCATCTCAACGGCGTCGGTCACGATCAGCCCGTCGAAGCCGAGTTCCTCGCGCAGGAGCCCGACCAGGAGGCGGGCGCTCATCGTGGCGGGGGAGTCCGGATCGTAGGCGGGGACGAGCAGGTGGCCGGTCATCACGGCCTGGACCCCGGCCTCGATGGCGGCCCGGTACGGCGGAAGCGTGGTCGCCGCGAGCTCCTCGGCCGAGTACGAGACCGTCGGCAGGTCGTTGTGCGAGTCGACGGCGGTCGCACCGTGGCCGGGGAAGTGCTTGGCACAGGCGGCGACGCCCGCCGACTGCAGGCCCGTGACCCAGGCGGCGGCGTGCCGGGCGACCAGCCACGGGTCGGAGCCGAAGGCGCGGGTGCCGACGACGGGGTTGTCCAGGTCGGAGTTGACGTCGACCACGGGGGCGTAGTTGAGGGTGATGCCCGCCGCCGCCAGGTCGGCGCCGATCCCGCGGGCCACCCGCTCGGTCAGCTCGGGGTCGTCGACCGCGCCGAGTGCGAGGTTGCCCGGGCGGGAGCTGCCGATGAGCGCCTCAAGGCGGGTGACGTCGCCGGCCTCCTCGTCCGTGGCGATCACCACGTCCGGGTTCTCCGCTCTCAGGGCGGCGGTCAGCGCTCTGACCTGGGCACTGTCTACAAGATTTCGGGAGTAAAGCGCAACCCCGCCGAGCCCCTCCGCGAGTCGCTTACGCAGCCAGTCGGGTACCTCGGTCCCCACGAAGCCCGGCTGCAGCACGGTGTCCGCAAGCCCGGCAAGTTCGGGGCTCGCGCCACTCAGGCCCCCGCGAACGATCATCAACGCCTCCCGGTCGATTCCCATTACATGTCGCTTGTTTCAGACGTACCACATGTGTAGCATTCGGGTTGCGTAAATAGACAGTAAACTTTCCTAATAAATTGTGTCGGGGTGATTTACGCCCCCTGTCGGCCTGCCCGAAGAGAAGTCACCCACGAGGGAGACGGACAGGATGTCGCACACTTCCTTGGCCCTGCGGGGAATTCCGCTGGTGCTCCATCTGAACGGCCCCCTGGATGTTCCCGCGCTGCTGCGGGCGTGCGACGCCGTCGCGAACCGGCATCCGGTGCTCGGCCCGATCAGGGTCGCCAGGGTCGAGTCGTCCCCTGAGCGCTACTCCGGGGTCGCGGCGGACGAGGTGGCCCGCCCCTTCGACCTGGTGAACGGCCCCCTGGCCCGGTTCACGCTGGTCACTCTGGGGCGGGACCGCAACAGGCTGATCTTCACGGCCCACGACAGGGTGTTCGACGCGTGCTCGAAGGACCTCCTGGTCCACGACCTGGCCAACGCGTACTTCTCGCGCGCCGCGCTGCCGGGACCCGCGGTGCCGTACGGCGAACCCTCCCGGAGCCCGGCCGGAACGGGAACGGGCGAGCCGGAGAAGGCGGAGAAGACCGGGGAGGCGGACGAGGCTGAGGCCGGGGCGTTCCCGGGGGACGGCGGGCTCGTCCTGCCCGGCCTGCGTGCGACCCCCCGCGGCATCGGCCCCGGCGAGATCGTCGAGATCGTGCTCGCCGGAGCGGAGTTCGAGGCGTTCGCCGCCGCCGCGACCACCTTGGGCGCGACCAGGTTCGAGCTGTTCGTCGCGGCCGTCGGTGTGCTGTTGCGCCGCTACGGCAACACCGGCGCGCCCCTGGCCCTCGCCCTCGGCACCCGCACGGAGCTGACCCGCGACCACATCGGGTCCTTCGTCGCCGAGCTGCCGTTCGCCGCCTGCCCCGGCCTCGACGAGAACCTCCCCGCCTACTTGCGCGCGGTCAAGATGGAGCTTCGCGGGCTCTACCGGAAACGGCATGCGGCGGGCGGGACGGCCCCGCGCCCCGTCCTGCTCGGTTACCGCAGGCGGGCGGCGGCGCCGTACTTCCCCGGGGTCGGCACCGGCGTCGAGTGGACGGTCTTCAACGGCACCGCCCGCGGAGTGCTGCACCTGGAGGCCGTCGACGGAGACATGAGTCTCACCCTTGGCCTCCGCTTCAACCCCCTCGCGATCGGCCACGACGGCGTGGTCCTCGTGGCGGGACAACTGCGCGCCCTGTTGCGCGCGATCGCCGTCGAGCCTCGGGCGAAGGTCGCCGACCTGGTCGTGTCCACCAGGCCCGAGGGGCTCGCCGGACCCGAAGAGTCGTTCATCCCCGAACCAAAAAAGGAGTCTCCTGTGACCGATCTGCTCTCCCCGGCCCCGGACACCACGCCGTCGTCACTGGACCAGGAGGATCCGGTGATCGCGCAGGTGCGCGAGATCTGGCAGGAGGTCCTCCGCATCGACGACATCGCTCCCGACGAGGATCTCTACGACCTCGGCGGCCACTCGCTGACCATCACCCAGATCATCGCCAGGGCCCGGCGCAGGCTCGGCGTCGAGGTCTCCCTCGACGTCTTCTTCGACAACCCCACCGTCGCCGGCATGGCCGAGGAGGTCACCCGCCTGCGGGGAGAGCAGGCGTGAGCGCGCTCTCCCACGCGCAGGAGCGCCTGTGGTTCCTCGACCGGCTCACGCCGGGGGACGGCGCCTACAACATGGTCGTCTGCGAGCGGCTGGCCGGACCGCTGGACGCCGACGCCCTTGAACGGGCGCTGAGCGAGATCGTCGCCAGGCACGAGGCGCTGCGCACCGTCTTCCCCGGGGCCGGGGGCGCCCCGGTGGCCAGGGTGCTCGACCCGGAGCCCGTGGTGATGGAGCGCCTCGACCTGGAGGGCGAGCCGTCGCCGGAGGCAATCGCAGAGCGGAGCAACCGGCCCTTCGATCTGGCCGCCGGGCCGTTGCTGCGCGCGACCCTGATGCGCTCAGGGCCGCGAGAACACCTCTTCCTGCTGGTCGTGCACCACATCGCCGGGGACGCCTGGTCGATCGAGCAGATCCTGCTCGCCGAGCTGGCCGCGCTGTACGCCGCCTTCACCGAGGGACGGCCCTCACCGCTCGCGCCGCCGCCGCGGCAGTACGGCGACCACGTGCGCGCGCAGCGCGAGCGACCGGCCGACGTCGCGGGCCCGGCGAGGGAGCTCGACGGCGTACCGGTGCTGGAGCTGCCCACCGACAGGCCACGTCCCGCCGTGCGGTCGGCCGATGGCGACCTGGTGATCCACCGCGTCCCGGTCGAGCTGTGGCGGCGGGTCACCGAGCTGGCCAGGGCCGAGCGCTGTACCCCGTTCATGGCGGTCCTGGCCGCCTACCAGGTTCTGCTGTCCCGCTACAGCGGGCAGGAGGACTTCTGTGTCGGCACCCCCGTCGCGGGGCGTGACAACGAGGAGTTCGAACGGGTCTTCGGCGTCTTCATCAACACCCTGGCCCTGCGCGCCGACCTCGGAGGAGACCCGTCCTTCCGCGAGCTTCTCAAACGGGTACGGCGGCGCGCCTTCACCATGTACGGCCACGCCGCGGTGCCGTTCGAACGGCTGGTGAGCGAGATGCGGCTGGACAGGGATCCGGCCAGGACCCCGCTGTTCCAGACGATGCTGATGCTCAGCAACCCCGACGGGGGGTCGATCGAGCTCGCGGGGCTGCACGCGGAGCCCGTGGTCTCCGGGCTGATCTCCGCCAAGTTCGACCTGTCGCTGAACGTGGTCGTCTACCCGACGCACGTGCAGCTCATGGTCGACTACAGCACCGCCCTGTACGACCGGTCGACCGTCGAGCGGATGGCCGTCCACTTCGAGACGCTGCTCGGTTCTGTCACCGCGGCGCCGGGCAGCCGTCTGTCAGAGCTGGAGATCCTGCCGGACGCCGAGCGCGCGACCGTCCTCGGTGAGTCCCCGGAAGACCTGGCCAGGCGGCGTCCCGACGGGAACCTGGAGTTCTTCGACCGGATCGATCCCGCCGAGGCCGTCGACCTGCGCGCCGAGGCCGTCCTGCCCGGTGACATCGCCTTCAGCGGCGCGCCGATCCCGCAGGGACCGCCGAGCCGGGTGCTGCTCACCGGCGCGACCGGCTTCCTCGGCGCCCATCTCCTGGCCGAGCTGCTCTACGTCACGGAGGCGACCGTCCACTGCCTGGTCAGGGGAGAGGCGCAGAAGGAGCGGCTGCGCGCGAACCTGGAGCGGTACGGCCTGTGGGACGACTGGTTCGCCTGGCGGATCGTCGTGGAGCCCGGCGAGCTGGGCGTCCCCCGGCTCGGCCTGCAGGACGGACGGTTCGCCGAGCTGGCCGAGACGGCCGACCTCGTCGTGCACAACGGGGCCCAGGTCAACGTCGCCTGGCCGTACCGGAGGCTACGGGGGGCCAACGTGGACGGCGTCCTGGACATCCTGCGCCTGGCGTCGAGCGGCGGCAGGACGACCCCGGTCCACCTGGTCTCCACGCTCGGCGTCCACCTGACCCCCGGTGAGCGCACGGTCAGGGAGGGGGATCCGCTGCCCGACCCCGGCCTGCTCAGTCTCGGCTACGACCAGAGCAAGTGGGTCGCGGACCGGCTCGCGGACGCGGCCCGCCGTACCGGGCTGCCGATCTCCATCCACCGTCCCGCCAGGGTCTCGGCCCACAGCAGGACGGCCATGGCGATGCCGGGCGACTTCCTCGGCCGGTTCTTCGAGACCTGCGTGCGCCTCGGCTCCGTGCCCGATGGGGAAAGGCTCGACATGGCGCCGGTCGACCACGTCGCCTCGGCGATCGTCCACCTCGCGCTGAGCGGGGTCGTCGGCGACTTTCACCACCACAACCCCCGTGTCCTGCGTTCCGCCGTGCTGGCCCAGGGCCTGAACGAGCGAGGTTTCCCGGTACGGCTCACGCCCGGCGACGAGTGGCGCAGGCTGGTCCGCGACCGCATCGCGGTCGGCGACGACCTGCCGATCGCCCGCTACCCGGCCTTCTTAGCCGAGCACGGCACGCAGGCGGGCCCCTCCTTCGACTGCTCGGCGACGGAGGAGACACTTGCCCGCGCGGGGCTGGTATGCCCGCCCGCGGACGCCGAGCTGCTCGGCCGCTACCTGGACCACTACATCGCCGCAGGGGTGCTCGCGGGAGGCTACCGTGCATGACGCCTGCAGCCAGCCTGATACATCTAGAAAAGGGTGAATCCGCCGTCCACCACCACCACTGAGCCCGTCATGAAGCTGGATGCCGCGCTGGCCAGAAAGACCACCGCCGGGCCGAGTTCCTCAGGCAGACCGTACCGCTTCATCGCGGCGGGCTCGACACACCATTCGCGATACTCCGGCTGGTCCACGGGGGACGCCTCGGTGAGGATATAACCGGGGGCGAGCGCGTTGACCCGTATTCCGTACGGTGCCCACTCGGCGGCCAAAGCCTTGGTCAGCTGGTGCACCGCGGCCTTGGAGGCCAGATACGCGGGCTGCCACCGGGGCCGGTTGACGATCATGGCCGACATGGAGCCAATGTTGACGATGCTCCCGCCGCCCTGTGCGACCATCTGCGCGCCGACCGCCTTGCTGCAGTACCAGAGCCCGTCCAGGTTGGTGGCCAGCACCTCGCGCCAGAGCTCATCGGGGGTGTCCAGAGCCGCCCGGCCGATACTGATGCCGGCATTGTTGATCAGTACGTCGATCGGCCCCAGTTGCCCGCTGACCAGCTCAACCATCTGATCGACCTGAGCCGGATCGGTCACCTCAAGACCGACCGGCAGTGCTGTGATCCCGGAGGCTTGAAGTTCACGGGCCGCTCGCTCGGCGGCCTCGAGGGTGCGGGCGGTCACCGCGACCGCCGCGCCCGCCTCGCCCAGTGCCTGGGCCAGGGCTCGGCCGATGCCGCGGCTGGCTCCGGTGACCACGGCGACCTTGCCCTGCAACGAAAATGAGTCCAAGACGGTCATATTGTCTTCCTGCCGGTTGGCTGTCGTGCGGTCCAGCGCAGCGTCATCGAGAATTGCAACGGCGCTCCGGGCTCGACGATCTGATAATGGTGGGTATTCAAGCCGTTGACCGGTCCGGACAACGGTTCGACACAGATGGCGTCGGCTTTGGTTTCGCAGACGATCCAGTGGCTGGCCGCGCTGGCGACGGTCAGGTCAAGGGTCGGCCAGCGAAGGACCGGTGAGCTTGCGACGGCGGTGAAAGAGTCATCCCATGGCCGCGAGCCGGTAGAGGTGGATAGATGCTGCGGGATGCCGTCTTCATCGCAGACATAGCGCAGGCCGGGTTCAAAGCGGTAGGTGAGTTCCGGCCCGCCGTCGATCCTGCGCGTGAACCACGGGTGGAAACCGACGATCGCCGGCATGGTGCGGCGTTCGTTGGTCACCGTGGCGCGTACTGTCAGCGCGTCCGGCGTCAGCTCGAATTCCTGCCGCACGGCGCCGCCGAACGGCCATCGCTCGTCCAGTTCGATGTCGATGGCCGCGGTGCCGTCGACGGTCCAGGGGCGGTCGAAGACGAGACCGTGCAGGGCATGCGGGGCGAGATTCGCCGGTACCGTCCACTCTCGCCCGGCGAACGTGAACCGGGCCCCTTCCAGGCGGCCGACGAACGGCGCCATCAGGAAGCTGCCGTACATGATCTGGCCCAGGCCTGATGGGCCCGCACCACCGCTGCCCAGCAGTTCCGCGCCGCCAACTCGCAGGGACGTCAGGCGACCGCCGTCGGCAGGGTTCACCCGGATGGCGGCGTTCCCGGCAGTCAACTCGATCATTTGACGCTCCCCGCGGTCAGTCCTCCTACCAGATGCCGCTCGATGGTGATGAACAGCACCACGACGGGTACCGTCGCGATCAGAGAGGCGACGAAGAGGTACTGGTAATTGGTCTGGTTGAGGCCGACCAGTTGCTGGATGCCGACCGGCAGGGTGACCCGGCCATGGGTCGGGTCGTTGAAGACGGTCAGCGAAATGACGAACTCGTTCCACACCTGAATGAAGGTGAAGACCAGTGCGGTCACCAGACCCGGGCGCACCACCGGCAGCATGATGCGCAGCATCCGGCGCACCGGACCGAGCCCTTCCATCATGGCCGCCTCCTCGATCGCGAGGTCGATGCCGGCGAACTGGCCATTCATGATCCAGGTGACGAAAGCGAGGTTGAACGCCGCGTTGACCACGACGATCGCCCAGTATTGGTTGACCCCGTCGACATAGATGACCTCCTGGTAGATGCCGACGACCAAGGCGACCGGGGCGAGGACCTGCGTGACCAGCACAAGATTCAGGAAGGCTGTCCGGCCGGCGAATCGGTTGCGAGCGGTGTAGTACGCGGCCGGCACCGCGATCACCAAGACCAGCGCGGTCGAGGCGGCCGCGATGATCAGACTGTTGCGCAGCAGCGTGGTGAGCGGCAGCACATCCCACACGTTCGTCCAGTTGCTCCATTCCCAATGCCGCGGCAGGTAGGTGGCGGGCACCGCGTAGAGGTCGGCGCCGTCCTTGAACGAGGCCAGGAACATCACCGCGTACGGGGCCAGGAAGAACGCCGCGACGACCAGCCCGACCAGCGGCAGCACCACCGGACGCAGCCGCGGCCATACCTTCCGGTGTACCCGGTCGGATACCGCTACTGAAACGGGACCTGCCGAACGCTGCCGGCCCCATCGTTCGCTCAGCCGGTCGGTCAGTGCCGCCCAGGTGCGGCCCAGCCACGACTGCCGCTCCCGGTTGCCGTTGACCGCACGCAGGTACAGCACTACCACGACGATGAGTATCAGGACGTTGAACACCGACAGCGCGGCTCCCTCGCCGGTGTTCAACTGCTGCCGGAAAGCGATCTTGTACGCCCAGGTAAGGGTGGTGTCTGAGAAGTTCCCCGGGTTGCTCCCGGTGATGACCCAGATCACCGGGAACGAGTTGAAAACGTAGATGGTGACCAAGATTGTGGCGATCACCAGGGCCGGGCGGAGCAGTGGCAGGGTGATGTACCGGTATGTCTTCCACGGGCCTGCACCGTCCAGCTTTCCGGCCTCGTACACTTGCGGCTCGATCGCCTGCAACCCGGCCAGCAGCACATAAGTGGTGAACGGGATGGTCACCACGATGCCCACCCCGACCACCGTCCAGAAGGCATACCGGGGGTCCTGATACCAGCCGATCGGTGCGCTGATCACGCCGAGGTCCATCAGGAACCGGTTGACGATCCCGTTGCCGCCCTCGAGCATGTACCGCCACACCGTCGAGGTCATCACCAGTGAGGTCGCCCACGGCACGATCAGCGCCCAGCGCACCAGGCGCCGCCCGAAGAATTGCTTGTTCAGCAGCTGTGCCAGACCAAGCGCGACAACGATGGACACGCCGACCACGAGCAGCACCCACACCACCGTGTTGCTCAGAACGTTGGCCAGCGCTGGTTCGGCGAACAAGCGGCGGTAGTTGGCCAACCCGGCGAACCCATGGCTTACTCCGGTCTCATCGGTGAGCTGCAGCGATGTCCACACCATTCGCAGCGCGGGTAGCGTGATCACCGCGACGATGAGCAGAACGCTCGGCGAGATCCAGGCCAGCGACCGCCATGTGTGGTGCCGTATCCTCGGTGCCACTGCTCAGCCGCCGTTGCCCTGCGTCGCCGCGGTCTGGACCTGGTCCAGAACCGACTTGGTGTCCGCACCCGGAGCCAGCGCGGTGCCGAGCTGCGCCTCAAGGGTGCCCTGCGCCTTCGGGAAGCTGGGGTCGGTCGACGGGTAGAACTTCGCGATCGGCAGCAGATCCAGATACGGTGCGAAATCGGGCTCGTTCTTCAGAGCGGCGGATGCCGTCTGTGTGGTCGGCAGGAAACCCTGACTTGTCAGGAAGCGCACATAGTTGTCGGTCTGGTAGAAGAAGTTCAGGAACTTCGACACGGCTTCGGTGTTGCCCGGGTTCTTGAACGACACCAGGTAGTCCTGCACCCCCAGGGTGAACGGCTTGGTGCCGTTGTTCACCGGGATGGGGGCGATGCCGTAGTTGACGGTGGAGTTCCACTGCTTGAACAGGCTGGGAGCGAAGCTGGCACCCATGATCATGCCTGTCTGGCCGTTGGCGAACGGCCGGAAGACCCCGTCGGTACGGTTTGTCTGACCTGGGTTGGGCTGCGTCACCTTGTAGACGTTGGAGAGGCAGCTGAGGAAGTTCAGGCTCTCAACGTTCCGCTGGCTGTTGACGCTCCACTGGTTGTCCGACTTCCAGTCACCGCCGTTGGACCACATCCACAGAGACCACTCGCCCTGGTTCTCCTCACCGCCCAGAGGCAGACCGTACCCGGTGTACCCGGCCGCCTTGATCTTCTGTGCGGCGGCCACCAACTCGGCCCAGGTGGTCGGGGGCTGACTGATCCCCACCTTGGCGAAAATGTCCTTGTTGTAGAACAGTGCGCGGGTGCTGGCGATCAGGGGCAGTCCGTACTGGCTCCCCTGGTAGTAGCTGTTCTCCTTGAACGACGGGATGAAGTCGTTCCCGACTGTCGGGGAGACCAGTGAGTCGATCGGCTGGAGCAGTCCGTTCGCGGCCCACCCGGAGAACTTGTTCTGATTGAGGATGTCCGGATACTGCTTGGTCTGGATCATCGTGCTGACCTGCTGGTCGATGTTGTTCCAGTCGATGATCCGGATGTTGACCTTGTATCCCGGGTTGGCCGTCTCGAACTTGCCGGCAAGGTCCTTCCAGTACGCCTCGGTGGTCCCGGTGTAGGCCCCGCCGACGAAGCTGATGGTCTTGCTACTTGCCGTGGTCTTGGGCAGCCCGGTTCCGAGCGATGCCTGCTGGATCTGGAGGCTCTGGCTGCCTCCGCCCGGCTGCTTCAGCGACGTGCTGGCGCCGGCCGCCGCCCCGCTCGTGATCTTGTCGCAGCCAGCCTGGTCAAGGGTGGTCCCCGAGGCGGAGGAGCCGCCCGCCGCACAACTTGTGGCCGCCAGCACCGTACAGACGCTCATCAGCGAGAACAGCTGAGCCTTACGCCTTACTTCCATGTCACACCGTTTCCTGCTTGAAGCTCTACCTCGCCGGGGGTGGGTCAGAGTCGCGAGGTTAGTTAAGGTTAACTACATACCTAACCCTGTCAATAGGTTTCGGTCCGCAACATTTGGTGGTTTGGGCTCCAATGAATCAGGTAGATCGCGTAAGTTGCAGATCCCCGTCGTTCGTGTTCGAATCGGTATGTAAGAGGATCGTACATACCCAGGGAGGACGGCAGTGCGGTGTGGCCACCTAGCGAGACACCCCGGCCCGGGCAGCCGACCGGGCGGCAGCCAACCGTCCTGATGACCGCGGTCAAAGCCGGACGTGTCAATCAGGGCCGGATATTGCAGGCGCTTCACGACTTGGGGCCGCTGTCCCGGGCCGATCTGGCCCGGTTGGCCGGGGTCAGCCGGGCCACCATTGGATCGATCGTGCAGCCCCTCCTTGAGAGAGGGCTGCTCGCGGAGGGCGAACCACAACGGGGCGCCACCCCCGGCGGCAAGCCGGCCCGGCCGCTGTGGTTCGCTCCGGACAGCCCGCCGCTGGCCGCGGTACACCTGGTGCCCGGCTGGGTTGAGGCCGCACTGGTGAGCGCGGACGGCAAAATACTGGCCGCCGCCAGCGGGCGATTCCGGGTCACCGCCCCTGCCGCCACGGTGGTCGACTGTGTGGTCGACCAACTCAACGCGGTCCTGGCGGGGAGCGCGGCCCGAGCCCTCGGCGTGGGTATCGCGGTCGGTGGCATCGTCGAATCGACCAGCGGAACCATCGTCGCCTGCAACCTGATGCCGGAGCTTTCCGGCCTTCCGCTCGGGCCTCTGGTTTCTGAACGGGTCAACCTGCCGGTCCACCTCGATCTGCATCCCCGAGCCCAGGCCCTGGGCGACCGCTGGTCCGGCCCCGGTCGAGGTGAGCAGTCCTTCGCATCCATCTACATCGGCGAGGCGATCGGTGCGGGCCTGTTCCTCAACGGCGCCATCCACTGCGGACCGGCCGGGGCCGGCGGCGAGATCGGGCACACCATCGTCGACGTCCGTGGACGAACGTGCCGATGCGGCCAGCGCGGCTGCTGGGAGACCATCGCCACGCGCGACTGGCTGCGCGAAGAGGCTGCCCGGCTACATCTACCGGCCGCGCAGGCGATGACCACGGCACTGCTGGCCGGCCTGTCGGCCGCAGGCAACGCCGACGCCAAGGAGCTGTTCGAGCGGTACGCCCGCAACCTCGCCCTCGGCGTGGTGAACCTGCAGCAGATCCTCGCCCCAGGCCTGTTCATTCTGCACGGCGACGTCATCGCCGGTGGTGAGGCGCTGCGCGGCCGCGTTGAACGGCAAGCACGCAGCTACCTTCCGACGCGATCCGTGGCCGAACCGCAGATCACCTTCGGCTCTGCTCATGACCGCACCACCCTGCTCGGCGCAGCCGGCCTGGTGCTGTCCCGATCCTTCCCGCTTGTCGGCTGAGCCGACGCCCAGAGGAGGACGATATGTCAGCGGTTGCGGGTCACAACGATCGTCGGCGCAACTCGTATATTGGGGTAAGGGAAAGATCACGCGCAACCACGCCCGCCCTGGGCGCGCCGCATTGGGTGTTCCGTCTAGATCGGGAGGGACCGTAGCGTGCAATCGGAGTGGACGCGTCCGGAGGCAACGGCCCCGCCGCCCCGGCCTCACTCGCCGCTGATCTCCCCGAACACGGTCAGCCAGGTGAATCGCGCCCGAGTGCTGCAAGCGCTCTACGATGTCGGCCCGCTGTCCCGCGCTGACCTGGCCCGGCTCACCGAGGTCAGCCGGGCAACGATCGGCTCCATCGTGCAGCCGATGATCGATAACGAGATGCTGGCCGAGGGTGATCCCCAACCCAGCAGCGCGGCCGGCGGCAAGCCATCGCGCCCGCTGTGGTTTTCCCCCAACAGCCCACCCATCGCCGCCGTCCACCTGCTGCCCGGACACGTCGAGACCGCGCTCGTCAGCGCGGGTGGCACGATCCTGACCACGGCGAAACGCGAGTACCCGGCAGACACCCACGACGCCGACCTGGTCGTCGACGCGGTCACCGACGCGTTGGACGAGCTGTTCGCCCCGAACCGACCGGCTGCCCTCGGCGTGGGCATCGCGGTTGGCGGCATGGTCAACACCGATAGCGGCACCATCGTGCAGGTCAACCTGGCTCCCGGTCTGGCAGGCCTGCCGATCGGCCCGCTCATTGCCGACCGCACTCGCCTGCCCGTCTACGTCGACCTGCACCCGCGCGTCCAAGCTCTCGGTGACCGCTGGTTCGGGCAGGGACGCGGGCTATCCACCTTCGCCTCGCTCTACGCCGGAGAGGCACTCGGCGTAGGACTGGTGCTGAACGGTTCGGTACACCGCGGGCCGGGCGGCGCAGGCGGCGAGATCGGGCACAGCATCGTGCAGGTCGACGGCCTGCCTTGCCGCTGCGGTCAGCGCGGCTGCTGGGAAACCATCGCCACACACCGCTGGCTGCGCGATGAGGCGGCCCGGCTCAATCTGCCCTCGGCGTCCACATTGACGGTCGGACCACTGACCCGCCTCGCCGCCAAGGGCCACCCCGGGGCGGCTCAGCTGTTCGACCAGTATGTCGACAATCTCGCCGTCGGCATCACGAACATCCAGCAGCTTCTCGCCCCCGGGCTGTTCATCCTGCACGGCGACGTGGTCGCGGGCGGCGAAGCGTTGCGTGGCAGGATCGAGTGGCGAGTACGTCAGCGCACCGCCGCCCATCCGGGCAGCCAGCCGCAGATCGCGTTCTCCGCCCTACACGACGACTCCACCCTCCTCGGCGCCGCCGGACTTGTGCTCTCCCACTTCCTCCAACTCACCCCCTGATGCGGCGGCCGTACGCCTCGCCGAGGAGGCGAGCGGGACCGAGAGCACCGTCGTAGACGGCTCCGGGAGCGGGGCGTGGGTTTATGACGCTTCGGGACGAGGGATCCGTCCCGAAGCGTGACGTACCGTGGGGCGGTGGAAGGTGGCCCCGGGAGTTCGGGAGCTTAGATGCTCAGGAGCTCGGCCGCCGCCTGGGCGTTGGCGCGGGCGGCGCCGTAGGTGGCCAGGTAGGTCGCTCCCTCGGGGCGCCAGATCGGCAGCCCCATCTCAACCACCGTCGCGTCGGGACGCACGGCCAGCAGCGAGGAGACCACCGACTGGCTGGTCTCGTAGCGGTGGGCGTCCTTGACCACGACGATCAGGGAACGGCCGATGGCACGCTCCAGGATGTTCGGGACATCCGCCTCCTCCGGCTTGACCCGGAAGACCTCCGCCTGCGGCATCAGGGGAGAGAAGCCCCACGGCACGTCGCCGACCGCGATGGTCGGCGGGGTCTCCACCTCGACCACCAGCGGGTCGACCAGCGGGGACGCGGAACCGGTGAGGGTGACCGCGCGGCGGGCCGCGGTCAGGCCGATCACGCTCTCCTCGGCCCGCCCCGTCTGGGGCGTGCCGAACCAGGTGCGCAGCCGGGCCACGCGCTCGGCCGCGGCCTCCAGCCTGGCCGAGGGCAGCCGCCCATCCCGCACGGCGGCGACGATCTCGTCGACGATCCGGCGGACGTCCTCCTCCGTCGGCAACGGGCCGAGGCAGAGCAGGTCGGCTCCCGCGGCAAGAGAGAGCACCGCGCCACCGGCCAGGCCGACGCTCTCGGTGATCGCGTGCATGTCGAGGGCGTCGGTGACGACCACGCCCTCGTAGCCCATCTCGCCGCGCAGCAGGCTGGTCAGGGCGGCGGCCGACAGCGTCGCGGGTTCGCTGCCGGTCAGTGAGGGCACCCGGACGTGTGCGGTCATGATGGACTTGGTCCCGGCGTCGATCGCGGCGCGGAAGGGCGCGAGCTCGCGTTCGCGCAGCAGCTCGACGGAGGCGTCGACGAGCGGGATCTCCAGGTGGGAGTCCTGCCGGGTCGCACCGTGACCGGGGAAGTGCTTGACGCAGGCGGCGACGCAGGCCGACTGGAGGCCGTGGACGGCCGCGACGGTGTGCCGGGAGACCAGATCGGTGTCCGCCCCGAACGAGCGGGTGCCGATCACAGGGTTGTCGTCGGCGGTGTTGACGTCGGCGGACGGGGCCATGTCCAGATTGACGCCGCAGCGGGCCAGGTCGTCGCCTATGGAGCGGTAGACACGCTGGGTCAGTTCGACGTCGTCGACCGCGCCGAGGGCGGCGTTGCCCGGGTACGGGCTGCCCACGTGGTATGCGAGCCGGGTGACGTCACCTCCCTCCTCGTCGAGCGAGATCACCGGGTCGCCGGCCTCGCGAAGGCGGGAGGTGAGCGCCGAGAGCCGGCCTGGATCGGCGACGTTGAAGCCGAACAGGGTGACGCCGCCGAGACCGTTCTCCAGGTCGTGGAGAACCCAGTCGGGGGCGGTGGTGCCCTGGAACGCGACGAGCAGCGTTCCGGCTGCGAGACGACGCAGCCCTTGATCGCTGGAAGCCGCGATGAGCTCAGACATGGCGGTAAATGCTCCTTACCTGAGGTGAGGGGGGACAAACGAGGACAGGGCTGGTACGGCCCGCGCCTTGTGGGTGCGAGGCCGTACCAGCACCGGCGGGGTTAGCCCTTGACGGCGCCCGCGACGAGGCCGGAGACCATTCGCCGCTGGACGAGGAGGAAGAAGATGATCACCGGGATCGTCATCAGCGTGGAGGCGGCCATGATCCCGCCCCAGTCGACCGATCGCTGGCTGACGAAGTAGCGCAGTGCCACCGGCATGGTGTAGCTGCCCTGGTCGCTGATCAGGGTCAGCGCGAACACGAACTCGTTCCACGCGGTGATGAACGTGAAGATGCTCGTCGCCACCAGCCCGGGGGCCACCAGCGGGAAGAGCACCTTCCAGAAGGTGGTGAAACGGCTCGCGCCGTCGATCCAGGCGGCCTCCTCCAGCGTTCTGGGCACCGCGGCGACGAAGGTGCGCAGCATCCAGATGCCGAACGGCAGCGTCAGCGCGACGTTCACCACGATGAGGCCCAGGAGCTGGTCGTAGAGGCCGGCCCGCCTGACCATCAGGAACAGCGGGATGAGCAGGGCCTCGGCCGGGACCATCTGCACGATGAGCAGCAGGATCAGGAACGAGGTGCGCCCGCGGAACCTGAAGCGGGCCACCGCGGTCGCCGCCAGCAGGGAGAAGACCGCGCCGATGAGGACGGTGCCGACCGCGACGATGGCGCTGTTGAGCAGATACCGCCAGATGGAGTGGCCCGCGACGCCCTCGCTGAAGACCCGCTCGACGTGATCCAGCGTGGGATCGGTCGGGAACGGGATGAAGTCCGTCGTGAAGATCTGCTCGTTGCTCTTGAACGCCGTGGACACCATCCAGTAGACGGGGAACACCGCGAACAGGAACACCAGCACGGCCGCGGTGTTGAGACCGATCTTGCCGAGCAGCTTCCTGGACTGGGGAGTCATCGCACGTCCTCCGTCTTCACGATCTGGCGGACGTAGAAGAAGGTGATGATGAGCAGGATCAGCGTCAGCACCACCGCGATCGCCGCGCCCAGGCCCATCTTGGGCGGGGAGCTGAACGCCTGGGTGAAGGCGAACAGTGACAGGTTGAAGGCCTCACGGTTGGACGTTCCGCCCGCGAGCACGAACAGTTGGGTGAAGACCTTGAAGTCCCAGATGACCGAGAGCACGGTCAGCACCGAGAAGACCGGCTTCAGCAGCGGGAACGTGATCTTCCAGAAGATGCGCCAGGCGGAGGCGCCGTCCACCCTCGCCGCCTCGTACAGTTCGGCGGCGATGCTCCTCAGGCCCGCGAGCACGGAGACGGCGATGAACGGGAAGCCCGCCCAGACCACCACGAGGATGAGCACCAGGTAGATGGTGACGGGATCGTTGAGCCACGGCTCGCCGCTCCAGTCGGTCCGGCCGAACAGGAGGCTGGACAACCAGTCGGGCAGGGCGTTGAGCGCCCAGTTGATGACGCCGGACTCGGCGTCGAAGAGCCAGCGCCAGATGATCGCGCTGGCGATCGCCGGGGTGGCCCAGGCCGCCATGATGCCCACGACGAGGAAGGTCGACATCTTCTTGCCGAGCTTGTTCAGCAGCAGGCCGACCAGGGTGCCGAGCGCCAGGGTGCACGCGACTGTGACGACGGCGAAGACGACGGTGTTGCGGAGCGAGGTCCAGAACAGCTCCGACTCGAACAGCTTCAGGTAGTTGTCGAACCCGACGGACTTGGCAGGCACGCCCCGGATCTGCCGCAGGCCCACGTCCTGGAAGGACATGACGACCATCTGGTACAGCGGGTAGAGCAGCAGCCCGGCGATGACCACCAGGCCTGGGATGAGCAGCGCGTAAGGGACCACCCACTCGGGCAGTCCGCTGGAGCCGCGCGGGGGCTTGGTGCCTCTGCGCCCCCGCGCCGGGACGGGGGAGGAGCCCCCGTCCCGGGCGATGGTTGAGGTGTTGGCCATGGTTACTGGTTCAGGATCTCTTCGAGTTCCTTGTTGGCGTCGGCCAGGGCGGTGTCGACGTTCTTCTTGCCCTCGATGACCGAGCGGGCCGCGTTCTGCAGGACGGCCTTGGTGTCGTTGGCCTCGGCCCAGTTGGTGTCGTTCGGGAAGCCCTTGGCGACCTTGAAGGTCTCGGCGAACGGCGCCTGGAGCGGGTCGGCGGCGAACTCGGCCAGCGCCTTCGGGTACAGCGGCAGCAGGCCGCCGTCCTTGGCGTACCGGGTGCCGAACTCCTCGCCCGCGGCGAGCTTGACGTACTCGGCGGCCAGGTCGACGTTCTTGGCGTCCTTCCAGATGGCGATGTCGTTACCGCCCTGGAAGGCGGGCGCCGGGCCGCTGCCGTCCTTGGCCGGGAGCGAGAAGAAGCCCATCTGGTCGTCGCCGACCTTGCCGCCGCTCTGCTCCTTGATGGTGGTGATGTCCCAGCCGCCGGTCACGTACATGCCGACCTTGCTGTTGGCGAAGCGGGTCGCGATGTCCACCGAGTTCTGGGTGAGGGCGGACTTACGCGACACGCCGTCCTTGGCGACCAGGTCGGTGTAGAACTGGAAGCCCTCCTTGAAGCCGGGCTCGGTCAGCTTGCCGACCCACTTGCCGCCCTCGAAGGCGGCGAAGTCGCCACCGGCGGACCAGACGAACGGCGACAGCGACATGTTGGCGTCGGAGCCGCCGTTGAAGGCGAAGCCGTCGACGTCCTTGCCCTTCTTGGCGACGATCTTCTTACCGGCGGCCACGAGGTCGTCCCAGTTCTTGGGAGTCTCGATGCCCAGGTCCTTGAACCAGTCCTTGCGGTAGAGGACCGCCCGGGTGCCACCGCCCCACGGCGCGGCGTAGATCTTGCCGTCGACCGTCTCGTAGCCCCACAGGTTCTGCGGGATCTGCTGGAAGTCGGGCGCGGCCTTGACGATGTCGGTGATGTCGGTCAGCGCGTCCTGCGCGACCCACGCGGCCACCTGGTCGTTGCCGAACTCGGTGACGTCGGGGCCCTCACCGCCGGCGAGCGCGGCGGTCCACTTGGCCTGGGCGTCCGGCCACGCCACCCACTGGAGCTTGACGTCGGCGCCGGTGGTCTCCTTGAACTTGGCGTTCAGGTCGGTCATGAGCGAGTTCTGCTTCTCGTCCGGGGCGCCGAGACGCCAGACGGTCAGCGTCTGACCGGCGAACTTGGGGCCGGAGGAAGCGGCGGGCGCGGACGCGGAGGCGCCTGACGAGGCGGCGTCCGTGGCGGGCTCGCTGCTACTGCCGCACGCGGCAAGGCCCAGGGCGAGGGCGGCGGTGGTTGCCGTCGTGGTGGCGATTCTCGCGAACTTCACTTGAGTTCTCCCTTTCCGGCTTTCGACGGGGTTGGCACTCAGCTGCTTATTGGCTTGGGTCCCCGCGACCCTCTGCGCTCACGGTCAGTGACCGGAGTTGTTGCAACCCGCGGCTCGGTCGCTCTTGCCTGCGGGCCGACTAGGGCTAAACTAACAAGAAACTTTCTTAAAAGAAACGATCGTTAGCGGATCGTGACGGGGGGAAACCGATCTTGTCCAAACGTCCGGGAACCCCTCGGCTGCTGCGTCAGCTCAACGACCGCGCGGCCTTGGAACTCCTGCTGTCCAGCGGCCCGCTCACCCGTGCCGAGCTGGGAGAACTCACCGGTCTTTCCAAAGTGACCGCCGGTCAGTTGCTCGCCAGACTGGAGGATCGCCGGCTCGTCGCGATGGTCGGGGAGCAGGCGGGCGGGCGGGGACCGAACGCGGCGCTCTACGGCGTCGTGCCCTCATGCGCCTACGTCGCGGGGCTTGACGTGCTGCCCGACCGGATCAGCGCGGGGGTCGCGGACATCACCGGCGAGACCATCGCCGAGGTCTCCGTCGACCCCAGCGGCCACGAGGACCCGGTGCGGCTGGTGCACAGCGCCGTCCTGAAGGCGTGCGAGTCGGCGGGCATCACCCTGGCCCAGCTCCGTGCCTTCGTGATCGGCACCAGGGGAGTCGTCGACCCCCGCACCGGCGACGTCCGGTTCTCCTTCGACCTGCCCTCCTGGCACGAGGGCGTGCTGGCCGAGCTGCGCCGCGCTCTCGACGTCCCCGTGACGATCGAGAACGACGTGAACCTGGCCGCGCTGGCCGAGCGTTTCTGCGGCGCCGCCCTGGAGATCGAGGACTTCGTGCTCGTCTGGGCGGGCGTCGGCCAAGGGCTCGGGGTCATGCTTGGCGGGCGTCTGCACCGCGGTTTCACCGGAGGCGCGGGCGAGATCGGCTGGCTCCCCGTCCCCGGAGAGCCGCTTCCCACCGACGTGACCGAGCCCCAGTCGGGCTCGTTCCAGCGGCTGGTCGGCGGCGACGCCCTGGTGAGCCTGGCGGACGCGCACGGCATCCGGGGGGACTCGCTGGCCGACCACGTCCGCGCGGCCGTCGCGGGCGGCGCGAAGAGCTTCCTCGACGAGCTGGCCGGGCGGCTGGCGGTCGGCGTCGCCGCGGTGGCGGTCGTGCTCGACCCCGGGCTGATCGTGCTCAGCGGTGACGTCGGCAGGGCGGGCGGTGACGCGCTCGCGGCCAGGGTCGAGGAGGCCGTGGCCCGGGTCTGCCCGAGCCAGCCCAAGGTCGTGGTCTCGGAGGTCCCGGGCAATTCGGTGCTGCGCGGGGCTCTGGTTTCGGCCCTGAACCAGGCCCGCGAACAGGTCTTCTCCGAAACGGTGTGAGAATTGCGGCTATGCGCGACATCGTTTTGATCTCCGATCCCCGGGTCGCCGCGATTCCCGTCGCGGAGTCCGGGGAGCAGCTGGTCGACGTCCGGGGGCGGTTGCGGGTCGACGGGCGGATGGCCGACCCCGAGGGGGCCTTCGCCCACCTCAGGCAGGGGCTGGTGGCCAGGCTTGAGGAGGCGCAGGAGCGGCTTCCCTCCGGCTACCGGCTGCTGGTCGTGGAGGGGTACCGGCCGCTGGCGATGCAGCAGCAGATCTTCGACGAGTACTCGGCGGAGCTGAAGGCGATATTTCCTGAAATGTCGCCTGAGGAGATCTTTGCGGCGGCCAGCCGCTACGTCTCGCCGGTCGAGGTCGCCCCGCACACCGCGGGCGCGGCGGTCGACCTCACCCTGTGCACCGAGGACGGCGTCGAGCTCGACATGGGCACCCCGCTCAACGCGACCCCCGAGCAGAGCGGCGGCGCCTGCTACACCGCGGCCCCCGACATCTCCGCCCAGGCGCGCCGCAACCGCGAGCTCCTGGGCGTCGCGCTCGACTCCGCGGGCCTGGTCAACTACCCCACCGAGTGGTGGCACTGGTCGTACGGCGACCGCTACTGGGCCATGACCACCGGAGCCCCCTCCGCCCTCTACGGCCCCCGGGCCCTCTGACCCGCCCCCTCGGGTCCTCTCCCACAAGGCCCCGGGCTCTCCGGCCTCTGGCCCGGCCCTCCCGTACGGCCCGCGGGCATGGGAGACAATCGACGCCATGCAGTTCGGCATCCTCGGCCCCCTGGACGTGCGGTCCTCGACCGGTGAGACGATCCCCGTCGGGGGACCGAGACCGCGCGCCCTGCTCGTGATGCTGCTGCTTGAGGCGGGCAGAGTGGTCGGCGTCCAGCGGCTGATCGACGGCCAGTACGGCGACGACCCTCCCTCGGGCGCCGCGAACGCGGTGCAGGCCCAGGTGTCCAGGCTCCGCCGTGTCCTGCCCGCCGAGCTGGTCGAGTTCCACGGAACCGGCTACCGGCTCACCGCCGACCCCGAGGACGTCGACGCCCACCGGTTCGAGCGACTCGCCCGCGAGGGGCGACGGTTGCTGTCCTCCGGTCACCACGCGGCCGCCGCGGCCCCGCTGCGGGAGGCGCTCGGCCTGTGGCGGGGGGCCGCCCTGCAGGAGTTGCCCTTCGGCCAGCCGCAGGCGGCACGCCTTGAGGAGCTCAGGCTGACGGCGACGGAGGATCTCGTCGAGGCCGAGCTCGCCCTTCCCGAGGGCGCCCCGGTGGCCGAGTTGCGGCGGCTCGTGGCCGCGCATCCGCTGCGGGAGCGGTTCAGGGGGCAGCTGATGCGCGCCCTGCACGCCGTGGGACGGCAGGCGGAGGCGCTGGCGGTCTTCACGGAGACGAGGCGGCTGCTGGCCGAGGAACTCGGCGCCGATCCCTCCCCCGAGCTGGCCGAGATCCACCTGGCCGTCCTGCGTGCGGAGCGGCCCCCGCCGACGCGCAGGCGCGGGCTCGCCGCCCAGCTCACCAGCTTCGTCGGGCGCGCCCCCGAGCTGGAACGGCTCGAAGCGCTGCGCGACTCCAGGCTGGTCACGATCGTCGGTCCCGGCGGCACGGGGAAGACCCGGCTGGCGGTCGAGGCGGCCGGGCGCGGGCGGCGCGAGGTGTGCTTCGCCGACCTGTCTCCGCTCGCCGACCTGTCCCCGTCCGGTGGCCTGTCTCCCTCCGGTGGTCTGTCCCCGTCCGGTGGCCCGTGCCCGGGCGGTCTTGGCGGGCCTGACGGTTCCTTCCCGTCCGAGGGCTCCTCCGCGCCGGGCGGCGGCCGGTCGGCCCTGACCGTGGGCACGGCCCAGGTGGCCCAGGTGGCCCAGGTGGTGCTGGGCGCCCTCGGTCTCCGAGAGACGGGGTTTCACTCGCTGCGCGCGCCCGACCCCGTGACGCACCTGGTCACCGCCCTGGCCGAACAGGAACTGCTGCTGATCCTCGACAACTGCGAGCACGTGGTCGCCGCGACCGCCCCGCTGGTCCGCGCGCTGCTGGACGAGTGCCCCGGGCTGGCCATCCTGGCCACCAGCCGCGAACCCCTGGGCATCACCGGCGAGACGCTGATGCCGCTGGCGCCGCTGGCCACCCCGCCGCCCGGCTCCTCGCCCTCTGACGCCCTGGCCTACCCGGTCACGCGGTTGTTCGCCGACAGGGCGGCGGCCGTACGGCCCGCGTTCGAGATACGGCCGGACACCGTGGAGGCGGTCGCCCGGATCTGCGCGGCGCTCGACGGGCTGCCACTGGCCGTCGAGCTGGCCGCTGCGCGGCTGCGCTCCTTCACCGTCGAGGAGATCGCCACCCGCCTGGCGGAACACGGCCGGTTCCGGCTGTTGTCCCGCGGCGACCGTACGGCCGCGGCCCGCCACCGGACCCTGCACGCGGTGGTCGAGTGGAGCTGGGACCTGCTCACCCTCGACGAGCAGCTGCTGGCCAGGCGGTTCGCCGTCTTCGCGGCAGGCGCGTCCCTCGAGGCGGTCGAGGCGGTCTGCGAGGTGGAGGACGCCGCCGGGCTGCTCGCGGACCTGGTGGACAAATCGCTGGTCGAGACCGACGGCGACCGGTACCGGATGCTCGACACGATCCGGCTGTTCTGCGCGGAACGGCTGGCCGCCGCCGGGGAATGGGAGCGCATGAGCGGAGCCCACGCCCGCCACTTCCTCGACCTGGCGCAGCGCGCCGACCCCCACCTCCGTGGGGCGGAGCAGCTCCGGTGGCTGGCCAGGCTGTCGGCCGAGCACGGCAACCTGATGGCCGCGCTGCGCCGGACCGTGACCGGAGCAGGAACCGGAGTAGGAGCCGTGACCGGAGTCGGAGACGCCGGGGCCGGGAGCAGTGGCGGGGACGCCGGGGCCGGTGGAGGGGAAGGGGACAGGGAGACGGCGCTGCGGCTGGTCGCCGCGCTGGCGGCGTACTGGTGGCTGAGCGGGCGGCGCGGCCAGGTGGGGGAGATCGCCGCCGAGCTTCTCGAGGCGGTTCCCGAGCCCCCAGAGGGGCTGGAGGAGGAGTACGTCGCATGCGTGGTGCACGCCGTACCCTGGGCGCGGCCGGAACGGTGGGAACGGGCCGCGACGATCATGGGGTCGCTTGACCGGCTGCGTTACCCCTTCGCCATGGCCCTGTGGGGCATGGCCGTGGGGCCGCCGGAGTCAGGGCTTCGCAGGCTGCCCGGCTCCGGCCTGTGGCTGCGGGCCCTGGAGACGCTGAGCGTGGCCCTGCTCGCGGCGCTGGGAGGCGACCCGGCCGGAGGCGAACGAGATCTCCGGGAGGCGCTGGCCGGTTTCCGTTCCCTGGGAGAGCGGTGGGGGACGGCCCAGGCACTGGACGGGCTGGCCATGATCGCGAGCTGGCGCGGGGAGTGGGCGCGCGCCCGTGACCTGTGGGCGGAGGCGTTGGAGCTGTTCGATCAGCTCGGAGCCGTCGAGGAGGCCGCGGACGTCCTGACGCGCAGGGGCGGGGGGCTGGTGCGCCAGGGCGAGGTGGCCGCCGCCGTCGCCGACTACCGGCGCGCCGGAGAGCTGACCCGCACGACGGGCAGGCCGGACGCGGCCGCCACGGCCAACCTGGGGCTGGCGGAGATCGCGCGGTTCGACGGCGATCTCGCCGAGGCCGGGCGTCTGCTCGACCTGGCACTGGAGGCCTCGAAGCACGGGGACTTCGGCATCGAGGGGACGCGGGCCCGCGTGCTGATCGCGTTGGGACGGCTGGCGGAGGCCGGAGGCGACCCCGTCGAGGCCCGTCTCAGGCACCGCCGGGCGCTGACCGTCGCGCGCGGGTCCGCGCTGGCCGCCGACCTCGCCGACGTCGTGGAGGGCCAGGCGGGGGTCGCGCTCCTGGACGGGGCGGGGGAGCGCGCGGCGACGCTGCTCGGCATGGCGGTCGCGCTGCGCGGGACGGCCGTGGCCGGTGACCGCGACGTCCTCAGGATCGCCTCCGGCGCCCGCGACCTCGTCGGCGCCGAGGCGTTCGCGTCGGCGTTCGCCCGCGGGGCCGCGACGAGTCACGAGGAGGCGCTGACGGCGCTCGGCGGCCGGGACGCGTGACTGTCAGCCGGCTGTCTGCGGGTTGTCAGCGCCCGCGCCGAAGCTCGTGGACATGAAGAACACCACGGTCCTCATCTCCGGCGCGAGCATCGCCGGGCCTGCCCTCGCCTACTGGCTGAACCGTTCCGGCTGCACCGTCACCGTCACCGTCGTCGAGAAGGCGCCCGTCCTGCGGCTCGGCGGCCAGGCCGTCGACTTCAAGGGTGCGACCCACCGCACCGTGCTGGAGCGCATGGGAATCCTCGACGAGGTACGGCGGCGCCAGACGGGCGGGACCGACCAGGAGATCGTCGACGCGAACGGCAGGCGGCTGGCGGTCATACCCGGCGAGTTCACCGGCGGCGACGTCGAGATCCGCCGCGGCGAACTGGCCGCCCTGCTGTACGAGCGGACCAGGGAGGGCTGCGAGTACGTCTTCGGCGACTCCATCACCTCGCTGACCGAGACGGCGGGCGGTGTGCACGTCACCTTCGAGCGTGGCGCGCCGCGCACCTTCGACCTGGTGGTCGGCGCCGACGGCATCCACTCCAACGTGCGGCGCCTGGCCTTCGGCCCCGAGGCCGACTACGTGCGCTTCATGGGCCACTACTACGGGCTGGTCGACCTGGACCTCGACCACCGGGCCGCGATGTACAACGAGCCAGGCCGGATGGCCGCGCTCGGCGGCCCCAAGGCGCCCGCGTTCTTCGTCTTCGCCTCGAAGCAGCTCGACTACGACCGCTACGACCCCGAGCAGCACAAGCGGATCCTGGCCGACGCCTACCGGGGCGCGGGCTGGAAGGTCCCCGAGCTCCTGGCCAGGCTGCCGCGGGCACGAGAGGTCTACCTCGACTCGATCAGCCAGGTCAGGATCGACCACTACGCCAAGGGACGGGTCGTGCTGCTGGGCGACGCCGCCTACGGCAACACCCTGGGCGGCTTCGGCAGCGGCCTGGCCGTCGTCGGCGCCTACGTGCTGGCCGGGGAACTGGCCGAGGCGGGCGGCGACCACCGGATCGCGTTCCCGGGGTACGAGGAGGCGTTCCGCGGCTACGCCAAGGTGGCCAGGCAGGGCAGCGCGGGCCCCTTCCTCGCCCCGGCGACACCGGCCCGCATCAGGATGCGCAACTGGATGTTCAAGCGCAGGCTCCTGCTCGCGATGATGTTGAAGATGACCGACAGGTTCGCCACCGGCATCGACCTCAAGGACTACCCCGGCCTCCTCAAGCCTTCCGTCACCTCTTGAGGAACAGGTCCTACAGGTCGGGGACGGGGGCGCGCTGGAACAGGGGGTGGTCGGGGGCGGTGCCGATCAGGGTGCCCGCGTGGGCGGTCAGGACGGTGCAGCCGCCCGCGTCGCACAGGTCGGTCCACTCGGCGGGTGTCGCAACCGGCGGTCGCGTGCGGATCCGGCCCTCCGCGTCCGCGATGTAGAGGCGGCCGTTCATCGCGGTGAGCGCCACGGCGCCGCCGGAGGAGCCCGCCGGGGACCAGCCGGAGGTGTCCGGACCCAGCCGCCACAGGCCCTCGGGGTTCGCGGCGAACAGCTCGCCGTTCACCATGCCCAGGCCGACCCCGCCCGAGGGAGCGTCGGCGAGTGTGATCCAGCCGTCGTCCGGGTCGTGGTAGACGAGCCGGTCGTCCGAGGTGAGGCCGTACAGGCCGATGGGGTGTACGGCCGTCGCCTCCCTGGGGGTGGCCATGGCCACGACTCCCGGTGCGGTTCCCACCCGCCGCCAGCGCAGGTTCTGCGCCGAGACGTCGCGGACGAACAGCGAGTCGTCGGAGGCGACGCCGTACAGGCGGGAGCCGAACACCGTCAGCGCGCGGAACGACTCCGCGCCGCCGATGACCTCCCAGCCGCCGACGCGCGCGGAAAGCCGGTCGAGTACGTTGCGGGTGATCCTGTCCACCGCGAGGTCGTGCAGGGTGTTGCCCCAGTTGACGGTGGACGCGGTGAACACCGTCCCCGCGCCCAGGCCGAAGACGCCCATGGTCGCCATGCCGCCCTGGCCGTAGCGGTGCCAGTGGCGCAGGTCCGCGGTCCCGAGGATGACGAAGGAGGGCGGGGTCCCGTCGCGCCCCGTCGCCAGCGGGACGCCGTCCACCTCGACGAAGTCGCAGGCGTCGGTCTCGTAGCCGATGGCGCCCTGGCCGAACTTGTCGCCCTCGCCGAGCCCGGTCCCCGCGAAGACCCAGTGCTCGGGGAACCTGACGGTGTACGACTCCTCGAGCATCCGCTGCATGTACGGCCCCCACGTCCCGGCGCCGCGCCTGAAGCTGACACCGGTCAGCGTGTTCTCCGGCCGGTTCACCGGGGCGCTCGACCACTCGACCGTGGTGAGCCCCGGCTCGACCGTGGCCATCGGGTCCGTGACGGCGTCGCGGTAGCAGACCATGGTCCGCCCGTCGTCCTCGAGGCGGAACTGCCACCAGCAGGTGTTCCCCGAGAAGACGGCCAGGTTGCCGCCCCGGGCGACGAACCTCTCGACGTTGTCGCGCATCCCCGCCGACCAGTACTCGTCGTGGCCGTTGACCACCAGCAGTTGGTAGCCGGACAGCAGCTCGGCGCCGTCGTGCAGGTCGAGGCCCGAGCAGTAGTCCACGTCGTAGCCCGCGGGACCGAGCCAGCGGAGCATGCCCTCCTCCCAGCGCTCCGGCGGCGGCCCGCCGCCGGGCCTGGCGAAGGAGACCTTCGCGGCGCGGGTCGGCTCCTCGGTCCAGTAGATGGACTCCCCGGGGATCCCGGCCCGGTTGTACGCCTGCCAGGTCGGGAACGGGATCGACAGCAGGATCGGTGAGCCGGGCCTGGCGGACCTGACCACGAAGTAGACGTCGGAGAAGCCCTCTGAGGAGCCCTCGTCGGAGGTGAAGACCGCGCGGTAGAGCGAGCTCGGCCAGTAGTCGGGGACCTCGAGCGTCCAGGTCGGCCCGTCGAACCTCGTGCTGAGCATGGGCAGGTCGGCGGCGACGTCCTCGACCGTGACCGAGCCGCGTGCCGGGGCGCGCGAGGTGTGGGCCAGGTGGAAGCGGAGGACGCCCTCCTGGACGCAGGAGGTGGACTCGGCGTAGGCGTACACCGTCATCCGACAGGCTCCAGCACCTCGTGGAAGGCCGCCTCGACCAGCAGTGACTCCAGGTCGCGGAGGTAGCGTTCCATGCTCTCCCTGGACAGGTAGCGGGTGTCGGCGGTCAGCGAGACGCCGAGGCCGCCGGGCTCGCCGGTCATGTGCAGGCAGAACCTGCAGTTGAGCTGGTCCTGGCTGAGCGGCCAGGTCAGGGTCGTCTCGTCCATCGCCTGCCGTACCGTCCGCTCGTCGTGGGAGGCGTCGGCCCGCTCGACGAAACGCATGTCGTTGAAACAGCAGTAGGGGTGGATCCTGGTGCTCCGCTCCAGGCTGATCCGTTCGATCAGCCGGTCGCGGTCCGCGGGATCGTGGTAGGCGGAGCGGTAGGCGCGCAGCGCCGCGGGTTTCGCCGCCTTCAGCACCTCGGCGAAGTCGCCCCCGCGCAGGTCCAGGACGAACAGGCCCTCCTGGGAGAGCGTGGTGACCGTATGCGCGGCGTCCTCGCGGAAGCGGTTGCCCACGATGGGCAGCATCGCGCACACGTCGTGTCCGGTCACGGCGCCGACCAGCACGCTGGAGGCGGCCAGCAGCACGGTCGAGGTGCTCGTGCCGTGCACGGCCGCGATCCGCTGGACGGCCAGGTCGAGCGCCCGGGAGATGAGCTGCGCGCGCCAGATGGGCGGACCCTCGGGAACGGCGGCCGGCCGGTCGAACATGGTCGGCGGGATGCGCCGGTACTCGTTCTCCCAGTGTTCCGCCGCGAGGCGGGCGACCCGCAGGCCCGGTGCCGACCGCTGCCAGCGGGCCAGGTCCAGCGGAGAGGGGGACGGCGGCCCCGGTACGGCTCCGCGCAACAGCAGCAGCCGCAGGTCCGTGATCGCGATCTCGGCCCCGAGCCCGTCCGCCGCCAGGTGGCAGAAAACGAGCACGATGTGGGTGACGGCGGCGTCCACGGTCTCCCCTGAGACCACGAGCCCGACCCTGAGCGGCCACTCGCCCGCGTAGTCGAACGCGGTCTCCGCCAGCGTCTCCAACAGCCGTTCCGGGTCGCCGTCCGAGACGGTGACGGGGATGGCGCCGGTCGCCTCCAGCACCTGCGACGGCTCGGCCCCTGGCTCTGCGTTGGTCCCCAGTCCCGCGCTCAGCCTCGTCCGCAGCGACTCGTGCCGCTCGACCAGGGCGCCCAGGACCTCGACGGCCCGCGCCACGGTGAGCGGGCGGGCCCGTCTGGGCACCGCGAGCACGCGGCCGAAGTTGAAGTAGTGGTCGTCCGGCGCCGTCTTCCTGATCGTGTCCCAGATGGCCCGCTGTCCCCATGTCAGCGGAGCCGTACCCGACCGGCTCCCCGAGAACCGGATGTTCATGTGCCTCTCCCCGTTTGAAAAACGCTTCCCGCCGTGGTCCCTGAAGCGTCCTCAGGGACCGGAGCGCCCGGTCGCCTCCGCGATGTAGCGCTCGAGCACCCCCAGGTCGTCCAGCAGTTCGAGGCCGTCGTCCGACAGATCGATCTCGATCCCGAACTCCGTCTCGACCGCGTCGATCAGCCGCATCTGGGCCAGGGACGTGACCCCCAGCGCCGACAGCGGGACCGTGGCGTTCAGCGCCTCCTCGGCCGTGACCGCGCCGTCCGACGCCGAGGCCACCATCGCGGCCAGCCGTTCCCTAACCATTGCCGGTTCCTCTCGTGCGGTCACGGTTGCGGTCGTCGTCCATTGAGACCCAGATCCACTCGTCGGACATCTCAGGACTCCCTTGCGCTGAGCGGGCGCAGGTCGGTCCAGACCTGCTCGATGTGGGCCAGACACTCCTCTTTGACACCGGAGAAGCCCTCAAGGCGCCAGCCGTCCGGCAGGTCCCGGCCATCCGGCCAGATCGAATACTGCTCCTCGTGGTTGACCACGACGTGGTGACTCATCTCGGTTCCCCGCTTCCGTGAGGCGTTTCCATGAGGTCGGCGGCCTCGTCGTCGGACAGTTCCGCCAGCTCGGCGATCAGTAGTTCCTCGACCGCGGCCGCGAGCCCGGCCACGGTGCTCCGTGCGAACAGGGTGCGGATCGGCACGTCGACCTCGACGAGGGCGCGGAGCCTGGCGATGACACGGGTGGCGAGCAGGGAGTGCCCGCCGAGGGCGAAGAAGTCGTCGAAGGCGCCGACCTCCTCGATTCCCAGCACCTCGCCGAACACCTCGGCGACCAGCTCCTCCGCGTCGCCGCGCGGGGCGACCCTCGCCTCGGCGCTCGTCTCGGGCGCGGGCAGCGCGGTCCGGTCGATCTTGCCGCTCCCGGTCAGCGGCAGGCTCTCAAGACTCACCCAGAGCGCGGGGACCATGTAGGCGGGCAGGGTTGCGGCCAGCTGCCTGCCCAGCTCCTCGCCCTGCGCCGGGCCGACGACGTAGCCGATCAGGGTCTCGTTCCGTACGGCGACGGCCGCCTGGCCGACGCCGGGACAGGCGAGCAACCGCGCCTCGATCTCGCCGAGCTCGATCCGGAAGCCCCTGACCTTGACCTGGTCGTCGTCGCGGCCGAGGAACTCCAACTGCCCGTCCGCCCGCCAGCGCGCTCTGTCGCCGGTCCGGTAGACACGTGAGCCGCCGGGACCCGGTACGAACCGCTGCGCGGTCAGGGCGGGCCTGCCGAGATAGCCCCTGGCCACCCCGGCCCCCGCGACGCACAGCTCGCCGGGCGCTCCGGGGGGCACGGGTTCGCCGTGCTGGTCCAGGACCAGGATCCGGGTGCCGCCGACGGGCCGGCCGATCGGCGGCCGTCCCGGTGAGCCGTCAAGCTCGGCCGCTGTCGCGATGATCGTCGCCTCGGTCGGGCCGTAGGTGTTGACCAGCCGCACCCGGTCGCCGAAGCGCTCCCGCCAGCGAGTCACCGCCGCCTCGTGCACCTGCTCGCCGCCCAGGATGACCAGCCGCAGCGTCTCCGGCCACGGGATCTCGTCGATCTGGTCGACCAGCGCGTGCCAGTAGGCGGTCGGCAGGTCGAGCACCGTGACCCCGGCCAGGTGGTCGGGCAGGGTGACTGCGCCGTCCGGCAGCAGTTCGAGGCGCGCCCCCGCGGCCAGGGCAGGGTAGATCTCCTCGGCGTGGGTGTCGAAGCTCAGCGAGGCGAACTGCACGATCCGGTCGGCCGGGTGCAGGCCGTACGCCTCGCGCATCCACGCGACCCGCGCCGCGAGCCCGTCGTGCTCGACCACCACGCCCTTCGGTGTGCCGGTCGACCCCGAGGTGTAGATCACGTAGGCGGCGGTGTCGCGCGGCGCCGGCCGGGGAGCAGACGGGTACGGGCCGGCCCCGTCCGCAACGGAGTCGAGCACGAAGGATGCCCCGCTGTCCTCGACGAGGAAGGCGAGCCGGTCCTGCGGGTAGTCGGGGTCGAGCGGGAGGTAGGCGGCCCCGGCCCGCCAGGTGGCGAGCAGCGCGGCGATCGTGTCCGGCGTCCTGCCCAGGCGGACGCCGATCACGTCGCCGGGTACGACGCCGCGTGTCCGCAGCAGCACGGCCAGCTCGTCCGCGCGGGCGTCCAGCTCGGCGTAGGTCAGCGTGACGTCCCCGCAGGCGACCGCGACGGCGTCGGGCCGCGCCAGTACGGCCGCCGTGACCAGCTCGGGCACCTGGGGCGCCTCGGGCAGGGCGGGCCCCTCGCCCAGGCGGCCGAGCAGGACGTTGTCCTCCTCGGTGCGCATCGGCAGTGCGGAGATCCGCTGGCCCGCGGTCCGCGGCAGCGAGGTGAGCAGCAGGCGCAGGCGCGCGGCCAGTGCCTCGATGGTCGGTCGGTCGAACAGCTCGGCGTCGTAGACCAGGGTGAGCAGCAGCTCGTGCTCGTCCTGCCAGGCCTCGAGCGCCAGCTCCAGCTTGGCCTGCCGCATGCCGTGCTCGAACACCGTCGTGGTCAGCTCGGCGAAGGCGTCGTCGTCCTGCCCCGCGTCCTGGGTGTGCAGGATGAACATGGTCTGGAACAGGGGGGTGCGGGTGAGGTCGCGCTCGGCCCGCAGGGCCGTCACCAGTTCCTCGAAGGGGACGCCCTGATGGGAGAAGGCGTCCAGGACGCCGATCTGGGTCTCGCGGAGCAGCTCTGTGAAGACGGGGTCGCCCGACAGGTCGCCGCGCAGGACCAGCGTGTCGCTGAGGTAGCCGACGACGGGTTCGAGCTGGACTCTGTCCCTGCCCGCGGTCGCCGTGCCGACCAGGATGTCGCTCTGGCCGGTGTGCCGGGCCAGCAGCACCTGGTAGGCGGCGAGCAGGACCATGAACATGGTCGCACCGTGCCTCCTGCCGAGTACGGCGAGGGCGCGGGCCTCCGCCGAGGTCAGTCTGAGGTCCACCACGTCGCCGCGCCTGGCGGTCCCCGCGGTGCGCGGCCTGTCGACCGGCAGGTCGAGCGGGGTCGGCTGGGCGAGTCTGTCCCGCCAGTAGGCGAGCAGGTCGCCGGTTTCGCGTTCCCGCTGCCAGCGGGCGACGTCGCCGAACTGGAGCGGCACGGGGGGCAGGGCGTCGTGTCCCGAGTAGAGGTGCGCCAGCTCCTCGAAGATGAGGTTGAGCGACCAGCCGTCGCCGAGGATGTGGTGGAGCACGACGCACAACACGTGGTCGTCCTCGCCGATCCCGACCAGCGTGACCCGCAGTGGCGGCCTGGAGGCCAGGTCGGTGAAGGGGCGGTTGGTGAGGTCCGCGACGAGGCCGATCGCCTCGGTCTCGTCCGCGGCGGCGATCTCCTCGACGGGCACGGGCCCCGGGGCGTCGATGACCACGGACGGCATGCCGTCCACCTCGGGGAAGCGGGTGCGCAGGCTCTCGTGCCTGGCAGCCGTGCCGTCGAGCGCCCTGGCGAGCGCCTCTCGGTCCAGTCTTCCACGCAGTCGTCTGACCAGGCACATGTTGTACGAGGCGTCGTCCGGGTCGAGTCGGTTGAGGAACCAGAGCCGTTCCTGGCCGAAGGACAGCGGTGGCACGGTCCCCGCGGGCCTCGGCCGCGGCCCCCCTGTGGGCTCTGTGTCCCCGCTCCGGGAGTGGCTCGCGGAGCCGTTCCCCTGGGCGCCGGTTTCCGCCGCCTGTCCGGCTCCCGTGACCAGCTCGGCCAGCCCGGCGACGCTCGGCCGCAGGAAGACCTCCCTGACCGGAACCTCGACGCCGGACAGCGCGGCCAGTCGCGCGGTGACCATGGTCGCCAGCAGCGAGTGGCCGCCAAGCATGAAGAAGTCGTCGTGCGCCCCGACTCGGGGGACGTTCAGCACCTCGGCGAAGACCTGGGCGACCAGCCGTTCCGCCGGGGTGCGCGGCGCGGAGGTCTCCGCCTCCCGCGTCCCCTCGACCTCGGGCAGCGCCTTACGGTCGATCTTCCCGTTCGGGGTCAGCGGGAGCGTCTCCACCTCGACGAACAGGCTGGGCACCATGTACGGGGGCAGTTCCCGCCCCGCGTGCTCTCTGACGGCGCCGGTGAGATCCCAGGGTTCGGCGTCCAGCCACCCCGGCTCGCAGGGGGGTTCCTGGGGGGCTTCCCCGCTGATTTCTGTGGCGAGCGGCACGGCGGGCACCACGAAGGCAACCAGCCGTTCGCCGCGCACGGCGACGACCGCCTGCCGTACGCCGGGACAGGTGTCCAGCACCGCCTCGATCTCGCCGAGCTCGAGGCGGTGGCCGCGGAGTTTGACCTGGTTGTCGGTACGGCCGAGGAATTCGAGGGTGCCGTTGCCCCGCCAGCGGGCGAGGTCCCCGGTGCGGTAGACGCGGGAGCCGCCGGGGCCGGGCACGAAGCGCTCCGCGGTCAGCGCGGGACGGCCGAGATAGCCGGTCGCGACTCCCTCGCCGCCGATGAGCAGCTCGCCGGGCACGCCGATCGGGGCGGCCGCGCCCGCGGGGTCCAGCACGTGGACGACGGTGTTGGCGATCGGGCCGCCGATGACGATCTCATCGGGCTCCTCGGGGACTTCCCAGGCCGTCGACCAGATTGTGGTCTCGGTCGGGCCGTAGACGTTGACGAGCCGGTCAACCCTGGGCCGCAGCTCCCTGGCAAGTTGTTGCGGCAGTGGCTCGCCACCGGTCAGCCCGGTCACGCGAGGCAGGTCCCCGCTGAGCAGCACCCGCCACCCCGACGGCGTCGCCTGCACGTGGGTCACGCCCGAGTCTCTGACGAGGCGAGCCAGTTCGGCGCCGTCGCGTGCCGTCTCCGCGTCCGCGACGACGATCCTGCCCCCGGTCACCAGCGGCAGGTACAGCTCGAGCGCGGAGATGTCGAACGACAGCGAGGTCAGCGCCAGCCACACGTCGCCGGAGGAGGACCCGATCAGCGTCCGCATGGCGAGCAGGAAGTTGGTCAGCGCGCTGTGCGGCACGACGACGCCCTTGGGGCGTCCCGTCGACCCCGAGGTGTAGAGCACGTACGCGGTGTCGCCGGGGCGGGGCCGCGCGGCGGGAGCGGGCACGCCGTCTTCCGGGGTGAGGCCGCTCCCGGGCACGCCGTCGCCGGGACGCGGGCCGTCTCCAGGCGGGAGGTCGTCCAGGCCGGTCAGGACCAGTGCCGCGCCCGAGTCCTCGATCACGTAGGCGACGCGGGCCCGTGGGTAGTCGGGATCGACGGGCAGGTAGGCGGCCCCGCTCATCGCCACGCCCAGCAGCGCGACGACCATGTCGGTGCCGCGCTCCATCTGGACGGCGACCAGCGAGCCCCTGCCGATGCCCGCCGTGGCCAGCCGCCCGGCCAGCGCTGCGGCACGCCCGGTCAGCTCGGCGTAGGTCAGGGCGTCGACCGCGAGGGCCTCCGGGGTCGCGGCGGCCTGTTCGAGTACGAGGTCGACCAGTGTCACCCCGGGCAGCTCGGCCCCGGTCTCGTTCCACCCGCGCAGCAGGGTCAGCTCCGCCTCGGGCAGCATGCGCAGCGAGCCGACGGGCGTCTCCGGGGCCGCGACCGCGGACGCCAGCAGCTCGACGAACCGGGCGACCATCCGCTCCGCGGTCTCCCGATCGAACAGGTCGGTGCTGTAGAGCACGGTGCCCAGCAGGTGGCCTTCGGGGACCGGGGTGAGGTCCATGGACAGGTCGACCCTGGCCCTGGTCCAGCCATGCGGGAAGGGCGTCGCGGCCAGGCCGGGCAGCGGGTCGTCGGACTCGCCATGGGTGTGGAAGGCGAAGAGGGTCTGGAACAGCGGGGTCCGGCTGAGGTCCCGCTCGACGTCGAGCTCCGCGACGAGCCGCTCGAAGGGGACGTCCTGGCGGGAGAGCGCGTTCAGCACGACCTTGCGGGTGCGCTTGAGCAGGTCGGAGAAAGCGGGGTCGCCGGACAGGTCACAGCGCAGGGCGAGCGTGGTCGACAGGAAACCGATCATGGTCTCCAGCTCGGTGCTGCCGCGGCCCGCGGACGGTGTGCCGACGCAGAAGTCGTCCTGTCCCGTGTGCCTGGCCAGCAGGACCTGATAGGCGGACAGCAGCACCATGTACGGCGTGCAGCGGGTCCTGCGAGCCAGGTCGTTGATTCCGGCGGCCAGTTCCCCGTCGATCCTGAAGTGCACCTCCCCGCCCTCGCCGGTCCGTTGCGGAGGGCGAGGCCGGTCGGCGGGCAGGTCCAGGGGCGCAACTCCGGCCAGGTGGTCGACCCACCAGCGCAGCTCCGTCTCCGCGGAGCGCTCGGCGCGGGCGTGCTCGCCGTACTGGAGGGGAAGGGCAGGCAGCCGCGCCGTGCCGCCGCCTGTGTAGTGGGCGGCGACCTCGGCGCGGAGCACGTTCAGTGACCAGCCGTCGCCGTTGATGTGGTGCAGGACGACGCAGAGCACGTGCTCCTCGGGGCTGAGCTCGATCAGCGAGACACGGAACGGCGGCGCGGCGGACAGGTCGAAGGCCGTGTTGGTGAGCATGGAGACCAGCGCGCGTGCCTCCTGTTCGTTCCCCGCGGCCAGCCGCTCGACGGCGATCGGAGCGGGCGGCTCGACGACCGCGACGGGCTCTCCCGCGACCTCGCGGAACCGGGTCCGCAAGCTCTCGTGCCGTGCGGCGACCGCCGTGAACGACGCCTCGAGGACGGTTGAGTCAAGGCGACCTTTCAACCTGTAAACATAGGATGTGTTGTAGGTTGAGTCGCCGGGATCGAGGCGGTGAAGAAACCACAACCGCTGCTGGCCGTACGACAGCGGGTACTCCGCCCAAGGTTGGCCGGGGGAAATGGTCTCTGGCTGAAGCACGCAGAGCTCCTTTGTCGGCCGGCGGGCTCACATGCACGCGATCGCGTTTGAAAAACGGGTATGCGAAAGCCCGCTCCGCGCATATTTGCTGAGTTGAGAACAGAAGAGGAAGGGCTTCTTTCTGGAAAGAAACCTTTCAGTTAGTTCTGGGTGGTTAGTGTTACACCTCTTCTCTCGCTTCGCAAGGCCCGGCGTGGCCGGGGTTCCCGTGTGTTTGGCCAACCTTCCCGAAGGGGCTTGCGTGGCCGTGGCGATCATGTAAGACTGGCGCTCGTTTTACAATAGTAAAGATTCTTTCCTGTAGTGATCTCGGACATCCGTACACGTCGAGTTCATATACATCCGATCTTTATGGGAGGTTCACTTGGTGAACCTGACCGTTCCCCAGTTGCTCAGAGACCGGGCCGCAAATGATCCCGACGGGATCGCGCTGATCGTGCACGGATCGGCGCCGCTCACCTATCTCCAGTGGCACGAACGAGCGACCGCGCTCGCGAACGGCCTGGTCGCCCGTGGTGTCGCCAGAGGCGACCGGGTTGGTCTCGTCTTCGGGAACGCGGACTGGGCGGACTACGCGGTGGCGTTCTGCGGGGTGCTCGCGGCCGGGGCGGTCGCCGTGCCGCTCTCCGACCGTCTCGCCCCCGCCGACCTGCGCTTCATGCTCGATCACTGTCGTGCGAGCGGGGTCGTCCACGCGGAGGGGCTCGCCGTGCCTGAGATCGGCTGGGCCGCGACGCCGGCCGGTTTGCAGGGCGAAACGTCCTATGAGATCGCCAATCCGGCCCCCGGAGACCTCGCGCAGATCCTCTACACCTCCGGCACGACGGGGCGTCCCAAGGGCGTTTCCGCAACCCATGCCAATCTGGCGTACGGCTGTGGCGCGAAGCGGCGTCCCTTCGCGCACTCCAAGTACCTGCTCCACGCGTTCCCGATCGGTACGAACGCGGGTCAGGCCATGCTGATCAACGCCCTCGATGCTCACCCCGCCGTGGTGACGCTGCCACGTTTCACCCCGGGCCGCTTCGCCGCGCTGATCGAGTCCTACCAGGCCGGGACGGTCTTCCTCGTCCCCGCGATGGCCATCGAGTTGCTCAGCGCCGGAGTGGGGGACAGGAACGACCTGTCCAGCGTGCTGCTGCTCGGCTCGGCCGCGGCCCCCCTGCCCTCCGCCGTGGCCAAGGCCCTCACCGTGGCCTTCCCCAACGCGACGATCACCAACTACTACACCTCGACCGAGGCAGCCCCCGCCCAGACGGTCATGATGTTCGACCCGGACCGTCCGGGCAGCGTCGGCCGCGCGATCGCAGGAGGGAGAGTCAGGATCGCGACCGAGGAGGGGCACCCGCTGCCACCGGGGGAGACCGGTGAGGTGTGGATGCGCTCTCCCGCCGCGCCGCGCGCCTACTACGGAGACCCGGAGAGCGGTACCTTCCGCGACGGCTGGGTGCGGATGGGCGACCTCGGCCGCATCGACGCCGACGGCTACCTCTACCTCGTCGACCGGGAGGGCGACGTGGTGAAGTCCGGCGCCTACAAGGTCTCGACGATCCACGTCGAGGAGGCGGTCTACCAGCACCCCGCCGTGATCGAGGCCGCCGCGTTCGGTGTGCCGCACCCCGTGCTCGGCACCGTCGTCGCCGTCGCCATGGTGACCAGGACCCCGCTCACCCCGGAGGATCTGCGGATCTTCCTCAAGGACAGGCTCGTCTCCCACGAGCTGCCCGCGCACGTGACGACCGTCGAGGAACTGCCGCGCAACAACGGCGGCAAGGTCGACAAGCGCGCCCTGCGCGAGAGCATGGAGAAGGCGTCGTGAGCGAGGTCACGTTCACCCAGCAGGGGATGTGGGTGACCGAGCAGCTCGTCGGGGTGGGAACCGCCTACCACATGCCGCTCCTGGTCCACCTGCGCGGAGAGCTGGACGCCGGCGCGCTGCTCGCCGCCTGCGCGGCGGTCGTCGGGCGCCATCCGATGCTGGGCAGCGTGGTCGCCGAGGTGGACGGCGAGCTGCGGCTCGTCCCCGGCGCGGAGGTCCCCGTACGGCGGGCGTCCGCGCTCGGCGGCGCGGAGGTCGTGGCAGCGGCCGTGCGGGAGGAGATCCTGCGCGGCTTCGACCTGGAGACGGGGCCGCTGGCCAGGTTCACCCTGTTCGAGACCGGCCCCGCGACCCACCTGCTCGTCTTCGTCGCCCACCATCTGGTGTTCGACGGCCAGTCGAAGGACGTCCTGGTCCGCGACCTCGCCGCCTTCCACAACGGCGAGCCGCTGCCTCCGCTGGCCACCGTCGATCACGGCAGGGCGGAGCGCGACCGGGTCGCGGCCCTGCTCCAGGACGCGAGGGAGTTCTGGAAGCCCCGCTGGCGCGAGCCGGGCGAGACCGTGGTGCTCGGACGGGCGCTGCGCTCCCGGCGGGCGGGGGAGGGCAGGATGCTGCACTTCACCGCCGACCCCTCGATCCCCGGCCTGACCCGTTTCGAGGTGCTACTGGCCGCCCTGCACGTCCTGCTCAAGGGGTACGGCAACGACCGGGTGACCACGGCCGTCGACCTGTCGACCCGGACCCCGGAGGCGGCGGATCACGTCGGTCTGTTCGTCAACGAGCTACCGGTCTCCTCGGAGCCCTCCTCCCAGGAGAGCTTCCTGTCCTTCGCCACCGCACTGCGCGCCGGGTTGCGCGAGGTCTACCGGTTCCGTCAGGTGCCGCTGGCCCGCGCGATGCCCCGCATCCGGCCGCACGCCGCGCTGGTTCCCGTCTCCGTCAGCTACCGCACCCGCCGTGACGCCGACCCGGTGTTCACCGGTCTCGACGCCTCGGTCGAGTGGACGGTCTTCAACCACGCGGTTCGAGGCGCGCTGCACCTGCAGTGCGTCGACGGCTCAGGTGGGCTCGTGGTCAGCCTCCGTTACGACTCCGAGGTGGTTTCGGACGCCCAGAAAGTGGCCGATGACCTGCGTCTCCTCCTGGAACGCGCCACGCAAGCCCCCGAAAAGCCGATCAACAAGATACTGAACGACACTCTGGAGAAGAGATGGGTTCCGTCACCACCCTGACCGACCAGGTACGCGAGATCTGGGAAGAGGTCCTTGGCATCTCGCCGATCGACGAGCACGACGACATCTTCGATCTGGGTGGTCATTCCCTGACCATCACCCAGATCATCGCCCGCATGCGCAAGCGGCTGGACATCGAGGTCTCGCTCGACGCCTTCTTCGACAACCCGACCATCGCCGGGATCATGGAGTCCCTCGGAGATGACTGAGACTCTCGACCGGCTCCGTCTGTCCCGCCTCGGCGACGACGACCTGGAACTGCTGCTGCTGGTCAGGCACTTTGAGCTGAAACTCCTTGAGCTGTACGGCAGGGGCGACCTGAACGGCACGACGCACACCTGCCTCGGGCAGGAGTACGTTCCCGTCGCGCTGCGCCCGCTGCTCGACGAGCGGGACCACGTCTTCAGCAACCACAGGGGCCACGGCCACTACCTGTCCAGGTTCCGTGACCCGCACGGCCTGCTCGCCGAGATCATGGGCAGGGAGGGGGCGGTCTGCGGGGGCGTCGGCGGCAGTCAGCACATCCACCGCGACCGGTACATGTCGACCGGGGTGCAGGGCGAGAGCATGCCCGTGGCCGCAGGCGTCGCCCTCCACCTCAAGCGGGCCGAGCCGGGCGCGCTGGCCTGCGTCTACATCGGCGACGGCACCTGGGGTGAGGGCGCGGTCTACGAGGCGCTGAACCTGGCCGCGCTCTGGCGGCTCCCGCTGCTGGTCGTCGTCGAGAACAACGGCATCGCCCAGTCGACCCCGACGACCTCCCAGATGGCGGGCAGCGTCGCGGGCAGGGCCGCGGCCTTCGGCGTCAGGCACCACCTGGTCGTCTCGACCGACGTCAACGAGATCAGGACCTCGCTCGAGCCACTGGTCGCCGAGGTGCGGGCCGCGCGGCCCCTGGTGGTCGAGTTCGTGACCCACAGGCTCGGCCCGCACAGCAAGGGCGACGACATCCGTCCGGCGGAGGCCGTCCAGGCCGCCAGGGACAACGACTGGTACGACCGGTACGCGGGCGACCACCCCGACCAGTTCCACCGGTTCGACGGGCTGGTCAGGGCCGAGGTCCAGGCCATCGCCGACGAGGTCGCCGCCCGTCCGCCCTCCCGCTGGGAGGAGTTGTGAGAGTCGCGGAGAACCTCAACGCGGCCCTGCACAGGCTGCTGGACGACGACCCGACCGCCTACGTGATCGGCGAGGACGTCCTCGACCCCTACGGCGGAGCCTTCAAGATCACTAAGGGCCTGTCGATGCGGTTCCCCGGGCGCGTGATCGGCACCCCGATCAGCGAGGGCGCCCTGACCGGCGTCGCGGCGGGCCTCGCGCTGACCGGCAACACGGCCGTCGCCGAGATCATGTTCGGCGACTTCGTCGCGCTCGCCTTCGACCAGATCTGCAACTTCGCCAGCAAGTCGGTCTCCATGTACGGCAGCCGCCTGCCGCTGCGGATGGTGGTGCGCTGCCCGACCGGTGGCGGCAGGGGCTACGGTCCGACGCACAGCCAGAGCATGCAGAAGCACTTCATCGGCATGCCGGGCCTGGCGCTGTATGAGATGTCGCCCTTCCATGACAACCGTGCGGTGTTCACGGCGATGCTGCAACGGGGCGAGCCCTGCCTGTTCTTCGAGGACAAGGTCCTCTACACGCGGCAGATGAACCAGGTGGACCCGATGTTCCGGGTGCGTCACGACGGCGAGCTGGCGATCCTCGACGTCGAGGACAGGCCCGACTGCGTGATCGTCGCGCCTGGCGGGATGGCGCACAGGACGCTGGCCGCGATGCGGTCCCTGCTGCTCGAACAGGAGATCTCCTGCCGGTTGCTCGTCCCCTCCAGGCTCTACCCGCTGGACGTCGACGCGCTGCTGCCGTACCTCGGCGAGGTCGTCCTGGTCGCGGAGGAGAGTACGGCGGGCGGCACCTGGGGCAGCGAGGTCGCCCACCTCCTGCACTCCCGCGTATGGGACCGTCTGCGCGGTCCCGTCCGTCTCATCCACTCACGGGCCAGCGTGATCCCCACCGCGGCCCACCTCGAGCGCGAGGTCCTGGCAGGGGAGTCCACGATCCACCACGCCGTACGAGAGGCCCTGCGTGGCTGACATCCGCGTCCCCAAGCTCAACAACAACGACACCGAGTACCTCGTCGTGGAGTGGCTCGTCGAGGATGGCAAGCCCGTCAGGGCAGGGGAGCCCGTCGCCGTCCTGGAGACCTCGAAGGCGGCCGACGAACTGGAGGCCGAGGAGTCCGGCTATCTGCACCATGTCGCGCCGCTCAACACCTGGATCGCCCCCGGCGCGGTCCTCGCCCGGATCACCCAGGAACCCGCCTCGGCCTCGCCCGGTGACGTGTTCGTTCCCGGCGCCGTGGCCGTTCCCGGTGACGTGTTCGTTCCCGGTGACATGTTCGTTTCCGATGGCGGCGCGACCGTTCCCGGTGGCGTGACCGGCTCCACGCCGCCGGAGGCAGCCTCGGACGGAGCCCCGGACGGCGCAGGCTCGGCCACGCTCCCCAGGGAGAGTGCCCAAGGCGGCGGCCTCCCGACACGGGATCCCGTCATCACCGACCCGGCCCGTGCCCTCATCGCGGAACTCGGCCTCACCTCGGCCCAGGTCGCGTCGCTCGGCCTGGGCGTCATCCGTCGCGCCGACGTCGAACGCCTGGCGGGGCTGACGGGACCGGCGAGCGCGGCGGACAGCGCGGGCGGCATGGGCGGCGCGAGCGGCGCGGACACCACGGCCCGTACGGCGGGCGACGGTGTGGACGCCAGCGTGGATGGCAGTGTGGATGGCAGTGCGGATGGCAGTGCGGATGGCAGTGCGGACGACACGGGCGGCACCGGGGATGCGGGCGAAACGGCGGCCACGCACGCGCTGTCCCGGGTCCAGCGGGCCGTCGCCAGAGCCGTCACGACCTCGCATCGCACGATCCCCGCCGCCTACACCGTGGTGAAGTTCGACGTCGGCCCGTCGCTGGAGCGAACCACGGGGCTGAGCAGGGAGGTCCGCAGGCCGGTCGGGCTCGCCGAGCTGTTCGTCCAGGCCGTGGCCGCGCTGCACCCGGCGTTCCCGCTGTTCTTCGCCTCCGTCGACGGGGGGAGCGCCACGTTGTCCGACGCTCCGCGCGTCGGCGTCACCTTCGACATGGGCCAGGGCCTCTACGTCCCCGTCGTCCGCGAGACCGGGTCGCTGCGGGAGATCGCCGACACGCTCATGCGGTATCGCCTGTCCGCGGCCGAGGGCGACTTCAGGGAGAAGGACCTCACCGGCGCCAACATCGCCGTCACCCTGCACACCGACGCCGACGTCGTCCTCGCGATCCCCTTCATCTTCCCCGGGACGGTCTGCGCGCTCGCGATCACCTCGCCGCAGCGGGAGCTCGTCCTCGGTGAGGACGGTGCCGTGACGACGAGAACCATCGCCAACATCGGCCTCGCGTACGACCACCGACTGATCAACGGCCGGGACGCCGCGCTCTTCCTCGCCGCCCTCCGGATGGAGCTGCCATGACCGAGACAACGCTGTCGGACGCCAAGCGGGCCTTACTCGCCCAGCGGCTCCGGCGCCGGGAGGAGTCCCGGACCATCACGGCCCGCGACCCAGCGATCACCCCGCCCCTGTCCCACGCCCAGGAACGCCTGTGGTTCCTGGAGCAGTACCGCCCCGGCACCACCACCTACACGGTCCCCGTCGCGGTGCGCCTGTACGGCGAGCTGGACACCGGCGCGCTGCGCCGGGCCCTCGACGAGATCGTCACCCGCCACGAGGCCCTGCGGATGCGCTTCCTCACCACCGAGGACGGCACCCCAGAGCTGGTCGTCGACGAGCCCCGCCCCGCCGAGCTGCGGGTGACCGAGGCGGAGAGCCTGGACGCCGCCGTCGAGCTGATCGACGAGGAGATCGCCGCGCCGTTCGATCTGGAGCACGGCCCGCTGTTCAGGACCGTCCTGGTCAGGCTCGCCCCCGCCGACCACGTGCTCCTGCTCGCCGCGCACCACACCGTCGTCGACGGCTGGTCCATCGACCTCGTCATCCGCGAGCTGCTCGCCCTGCACGACGGCGAGACGCCAAAACCCGTCCAGGTCGGCTACGGCGACTACGCCATCTGGCAGCGGGGACGCGACCACCGTCGCGAGGTCGACCACTGGCGCGACAAGCTCGCCGGGCTCCCGGCGATCGAGCTGCCGACCGACAGGCCGCGCCCCGCCGAGCAGGGCTACGAGGGGGCCTCCCTCGACTTCGGGATCGACGCCGACCTCACCCGGCGGCTCACCGAGCTGGCCAAGGCCTCGGGGGCGACGCCGTACATGACCCTGATGGCGGCCTTCCAGGTCCTGCTGGCCCGTTACTCGGGACAGTCGGACTTCGCGGTCGGCTCCCCGGTCGCGGGACGGGGGCTGCCCGAGCTGGACGGCGTCGTCGGCATGTTCGTCAACACGCTGGTGCTCCGCGCGGACCTGGCCGACGACCCGGCGTTCAGCGCGTTCCTGGCACGCACGCGTGAGACCGCGCTGGACGCGTTCGCCCACCAGGAACTTCCGTTCGACCAGCTCGTCAACGAGCTGAACGTCGTCCGTGACGTCAGCAGGTCCCCCCTGGTGCAGGTCACGTTCGCGCTGCAGAACTACAAGGCGGGCGCGGAGGACGGGCGCGTCTCCTACGTCAGCCTGCCGGTCAGGACCACCCGCTACGACCTGGCCCTGTACCTGTTCGAGAGCCCGGACGGCCTGGTCGGCAACTTCACCTACAACACCGCGCTGTTCGACCCGGAGACCGTCGAGCTGCTCGGCGCCCGGTTCGAGACGCTGCTGCGGTCGATCGTCGCCGCCCCCGAGACGCGCGTCGGGGAGCTGTCCCTGCTGTCGGAGGAGGAGCGGGAGCTGGTCCTGGGCTTCGGCTCCAGTACCGTCCCCGTCCCCGTCGGCCACGACCTGCTCCACGAGCTCGTCACCGCCCAGGCAACGCTGACCCCCGATGCCAGGGCCGTGGTCCACGAGGACGACGCCTCCACCTACGCCGAGCTCGACCACCGCTCCGACCGGATCGCCGCGCTTCTCCGCAACAGGCACGGCATCGGTCCCGACAGCCGGGTCGGTGTCCTGCTCGACCAGTCGGTCGACGTGGCGGCGGCCCTGCTGGGAGTGCTGAAGTCCGGTGGCGCCTACGTGCCGCTCGACCCCAAACAGCCCCGCGACCGTCTGGCCCACATGCTCGGCGACTCAGGAGCCGCCGCGGTCGTCACCACCTCCGCCCTGAGCGGGCTGGTCTCCGGCCCCCCGGTCGTCTGCCTGGACACCGAGCCGCTGGAGGAGACCGCGTTCGACGACCCCGGCGTCACCGCGGACAACCTGGCCTACGTGATCTACACCTCCGGAACGACCGGGCGCCCCAAGGGCGTCGGGGTTCAGCACCGGCAGGTGCTGAACTACCTGGCCGGGGTCAGGGAGCGCTTCGCGGTCGAGCCCGCCGGGGTCTACACGCTGCTGCAGTCGCTCTCGTTCGACTTCGGCGTGACGATCTTCTACCTGTCGCTCATGACCGGCGGTGAGCTGCACCTCCTCGACCCGCAGTCCCCGGTCGAGGAGCTCGCCGAGCAGCTCGGCCGCACCGACTACATCAAGATGACCCCCTCCCACCTCGCGTCGCTGCTCGCCGACCCCGACATCGCGACCCCCGCCGAGCTGCTGCCGCGCAAGCTGCTCATCCTCGGCGGCGAGGCCTCCAAGTGGAGCTGGGCCCGGGAGCTGACCGAGCACACCACGGTCGTCAACCACTACGGTCCGACGGAGGCCACCGTCGGCATCTCGACCCATGCCGTCACCGGCGAGGCCGAGCGGGCGCTGAACCTGCCGATCGGCAGCCCGCTGCCCGGCGCCAGGATCTACGTGCTCGATGAGCACCTGCGGCTCGTCCCGCCCGGCATGACCGGCGAGATCTACCTGGGCGGCGACCGGCTCGCCCGCGGTTACCTCGGCCAGCCCGGCCTGACCGCCGACAGGTTCCTGCCCGACCCGTACGGCGAGCCCGGCGCCCGCATGTACAAGACCGGAGACCTCGGCCGCTGGCTCCCCTCGGGAGACCTGTGCTTCCTCGGCCGCCGCGACCTGCAGGTCAAGGTCCGCGGCTACCGGGTCGAACTGTCGGAGATCGAGTCCGTCCTCACCGACCAGCCGGGCATCGCGCACGCCGTCGTCGAACTACGCGGCGACCGGCTCATCGGTTATCTTGTCGGAGAGAAGACCAAAGTCAGCGAGCTGCGCGCGACGCTGGCCGAACGCCTTCCCGAGTACATGATCCCGGCGCGGTTCGTCTGGCTTGACGAGCTGCCCCTGAAGTCGCACGGCAAGGTCGACCGGGCCAGGCTGCCCGAGCCCGACGAGGAGCGCCCCGACCAGGAGGCCGGGTTCGTCCCGCCGGAGACGCCTATCGAAGAGGCGATCGCGACGGTGTGGGCCGCGGTGCTCGGGCTGGTCCAGGTCGGCGTGCTGGACGACTTCTTCGACCTGGGCGGACATTCGCTGCTCGCCGCGCAGGTGGTGGCCCGCCTGCGGAAGGCTCTCCCCGCGGGCGGGCGCCAGGTCAGCATCCTGGACCTGTTCAAGCACAGGACGGTGCGCGAGCTGGCCCAGGTCGTCGAGGCGGGCGACAGCGGCCCGCGCATGCTCCTGCACCGCCTCACCCCCACCCGGACCACCACCTCGACCCTCGTCTGCGTGCCGTACGGCGGCGGCAGCGCGGCCATCTACCAGCCGCTGGCCGACGCGATGCCCAAGAAGTGGGCCTTGCACGCGGTCGCGGTGCCCGGCCAGGAGATGGGCCTGATCGAGGAGACCCGCCCGGTGGCCGAGGTCGCGCAGGGCTGCGTCGAGGAGATCCTCAAGGGGATCAAGGGGCCGCTGGCGCTCTACGGTCACTGTGGGCTCGGCGTCATGCTGACCGTGGAGATCGCCCGACGTCTTGAGGCGGTCGGCCGCCAGGTCGACGCCATCTACCTCGGTGGTGTCTTCCCCTTCGCCAGGCCACAGTCGGCACTGGCGTGGCTGGCGAACCTGACCGACAAGCTGCGCAGCGACCAGGTCTGGGCGAACGCCCTGCAGGCGGCCGGTCTCGACGTCGAGGACCTCGGCCGCGAGGAGCTCAAGCTGGTCATCGACAACCGGCGCAAGGGCACCAGGGAGGCGGAGCGCTACTTCACCCGCCTGTTCGAGGAGGGCGTCGAGCCGCTCAGGGCGCCGATCATCTCCGTCGCGGGCGACCGCGACCCGGCGACCGAGTTCTACCAGGAGCGCTTTCGCGAGTGGCACCTGCTGACCGGCTCGACCGCCGTGGTCGTGCTCGACGAGGCCGGGCACTTCTTCCTGAAGTACCGCGCCGAGGAGCTGTCGACCATCCTCACTGGCACCCACAGGGCCATCGCCTCCGGCGAGACCGCGAAGCTGGGCCGTACGGCGCGGTCGACCTGGTGGCTCGAAGGCGTCTCCCAGCAGGACACGCCAGAGCCCGTCCCGTCGTCCGCCTCCCCCGAGACGGGCGCGCCGGGTCAGGAGGGGAGCGCGTCGGCGCTCACCACGTCCGAACCGTCCGACCTGGCGGATGCCGTACCGGAAACCCCGGAGGGGCTCACGGCGGTTGGGCCGCCGGGGATCACGACGCCGGCGCCCGGTGCCCCGCCGGGAACGGGCGGCGCTCCACCCGGCGTGGTGCGGCCGGGGCCCCAGCCGAGCATGAAGCGGTTCGCCACCGTGGCGGCGGGCCAGCTCATCTCGATCATCGGATCGTCCCTGACCGAGTTCGCCATCCCGCTGTGGATCTACGTCCACACCGGCTCGCTCGCCAGGTTCGCGCTGTTCTCCGTCCTGGCGCTCGTCCCCGGCATGCTGGTCGCCCCGATCGCGGGCACCATCGTCGACCGCTACGACCGGCGCAAGATCATGCTCGCCGGAGACGCCGGGGCGTTCGGCACCCAGCTCATCCTGGGCGTGCTGCTGTGGACCGGCAACCTCGAGGTCTGGCAGATCTACCCGCTCATCGTGCTGCTTTCGGTGGCGCTCACCTTCCAGCGCCTCGCCTACAACTCGGCGATCCCGCAGCTGGTCCCCAAGCGCTTCCTCGGCCACGCCAACGGCGTCGTGCAGATGATCACCGGTACCGCCCAGCTGATCGTTCCGCTGGTCGCCGTCGGCCTGATGGCGCTGATCGGCCTGGAGGGCATCCTCGCCCTGGACGTCGGCTCCTACCTGTTCGCCATCGTGGTCCTGCTCTTCGTCCGCTTTCCCAGGACCATGGCCTGGAAGCGCAGGGAGACGCTGGTCGCCGAGATGGTCGAGGGCTGGAAGTTCTCCTGGGGTGTCAGAGGCTTCCGCTCGATGCTCTTCTTCTTCGCCTTCCTCAACATCTTCCTGTCCCCGCTGTTCCTGCTCATCTCCCCGCTGGTCCTCGGCTTCGCCACCCTCGACGACGTCGGCCGGGTCTCCTTCTTCGGCGGCCTGGGCGTCTTCCTCGCCGGAATGGCCATGACCATCTGGGGTGGCCCCCGGCGCCAGAGGCTGCGCGGCGTCATGCTCTCCACCGTCGTGCTGTCGGTCTTCTGCCTGGTCACCGGGTTCCAGCAGAACCTCGTCGTGATCTCGATCGGCGTCTTCGGGATGTCGTTCTGGCTGACCATGCTCAACGGCGTCTACGCCACGATCATCCAGGTCAAGGTGCCGCAGCGCTTCCACGGCCGGGTCATCGCACTCAACACCCTCATCGCCTGGTCCACGCTGCCCATCGGCTTCGGCCTGGTCGCGCCGTACGGCAGCGCGATCTTCGACCCGCTGATGATGCCCGGCGGCGCGCTGGCCGACACCATCGGCGCCGTGATCGGCACCGGCCCAGGGCGGGGCGTCGGCCTGATGTACGTCCTGTTCGCGTTCGCCATCGCCGCCATCGCGCTGGTCGGGATGCGGACCAGGACCCTGTCGAGGTTCGATGAGGAGGTGCCGGACGCGCTTCCCGACGACCTGGTCGGCTTCCAGACCCTGCAGAAGCGCCAGGAGTCCCTCGCGGAGGTGGTTCCCATCAGGAAGGAGACCGCCGAGGTGTGAACCGGACTCCCCGCCGACGGTCCCTGACGGAGTACCTCCCGTCAGGTTGACCCCGGCGGGGGTTCCCCGCCGTACGCCCGGCGGGGAACGTTCCGGCAGGCGGAGAGGACAACGCGGCATGGGGTAGCCGCGGTGGTCCTCTCCCCACCCGCCGGGACAAAGACAGGCACGGCGGGGCGAGTGAGTCCCCGGACCCCCTTGCCGGGATCTCCCGCCCCGCCGCGCCCGTCTCTCACGGCCCGGAAAGGTCCTCTCCTTCGACACGCTCCGCGCGATTCGGGATCGTCGGACAGTTTTCCCAGGGGGCTTCGCCCCCCAGGCGAGAGGCGCCGCCCCTCATGCTCCCCGCTGCGCCCAGCAGTATCCGGTTCCGGCACCTCTTCAGTTATGTAACCGATTCCGAGTTCACCATTCGTTGCTCTCCTCCGGACCGGGAACTCCACTCCGCCGAAAGAGGAGGGAGCATCGGCGTTCAAAGGCTCGTCTTCAAGCTTGCCGGTGAGTCAGGATCGGGACCATGCGACTTCTCATCCTTGGCGGGACGAGGTTCCTGGGCCGTGTCGTCGCCGAACAGGCCCTGCAGCGCGGCCACGACGTGACGACGTTCAATCGTGGCCGGTCCGGCGACGACGTGCCCGGCGTCACCACGATCTGCGGAGACCGCACCAGCGAACAGGATCTGGCGGCGCTCGCTGACTCGGGGCCGTGGGACGCGGTGATCGATCCCAGTGGTATGACCGTCGCCATGGTGGAGGACACCACCCGCGCCCTGGCCGACGTTGCCAGCTGGTACGTGTTCATCTCCACGGTGAACGTCTACCGAGGATGGCCCACGGCCCCGCTGACCGATGCCTCCCCGTTGCGGGAGTACACCCCCGAAGGGCCGGAGGGCGAAAGTGGGCCCGACGCGTACGGTCGGCAGAAAGTGGGCTGTGAGCGGGCTGTCGTCTCCGTCTTCGGTGAGTGCGCGACGATCCTGAGGCCGAGCGTCATCCTCGGTCCCCATGAGTATGTGGGCCGTCTGCCGTGGTGGCTGTCGCGCATCCACAACGGGGGCCGCGTGTTGGCGCCGGGGGCGGCCACCTGGAAGATCCAGCCGATCGACGTGCGGGATGCGGCCTCCTTCTCGTTGGACTGCGCTGAACGACACCTGGTCGGTTCTTACAACGTGGCCGCGCCGATCGGACACTCCACGTTCGGAGAGCTCCTTGCCGCGTGCCGGAAGGCGACCGGCAGCACCGCCGAACTGGTGTGGGTGGACCACGTCTTCCTGCGCCAACACGGTGTCCGCGAGTGGACGGAGTTGCCGATCTGGCGTGGCCACGAAGGCACCTGGCAGGTGGACGCCTCCCGCGCGCATGCCACTGGCCTGACGTGTCGGCCGCTTGAGGAAACCGTCGCCGACACCTGGCGATGGCTCCAGACCGGTGTCACGGTGTCCTCCGAGCGTTTCGCGGAGCTGGGCATCTCCGCGGAACGGGAAAAGCGGATTCTCGCCGCCTGGGACGCGCGGATGGCTGCCGAGATCTAGGAGAGGGACGGCAGGTACTTGGCAGTCGAGGCATCACCGAACACGGTGACCGCCTCAATGAGATCTTGAGCTGCCCGCGTGCCGAGTCGGCCGAGCGGTGCCCGCAGGGAGCGCAGCCGGTAGCGCACCGAGAACGTGCGCAGGTCCGGCGCCAGGTCCAGTACTGGTTGGACCGTTTCGCGGGCGCCGCTCACGTCGCCGAGCAGTACCCGTGCGGCGGCCATGTCCAGCAGGATGGTCGCCCACAAGATGGGGGAGCGTTTGTCAACCGGGGTGGCGAGTTCCAGTTGCATTGCCCGCTCGGCGTGCTCCAGCACCAGGTCCACGAAGTGCCGTAGCGTTGCAGGGGCCAGGTCTTCCTGGCGGCGCTGCGACAACTCCAGGAAAGCGGTGGAGGCGCAGCGCTCCTCTCGGGCCTGTCCCCAATCGAACAGACCGCCGACGACGGCCAAGTCATCCGAGAAAGCTGAGCCGCTCGTGCGCGCCTCCTGAGCGGCACGCACCGCCCGGAGTGTCTCGTCGGTGTTGCCCAGGTACGACCAGGCACGGGCGGTGATGCTGTGTAGTCTGGCGGCGGTCAGGCCGGTGGGGTTGTGTTCCCGGCCGCGATTGACCGCGATGAGCGCTTCTCGCGGGGAGTCGTTCCAGTAGGAGGCGGTCGCCTGCACACCGCGCGCCCACACGGCCAGGCTGGTGTGGCCGATGCTGCTGGCATGAGACCAGGCGGCACGGGCATGATCCCGAGCGAACTCGTGCTCGCCCAGGTCCATGCAGATCTCCGCCAACAGCAGGCACAGCAGACCGTTGAGGTAGGTCAGGTCGGTGATCTGCCCGGCCTGCCGAGTCTGTTCGAGCTGGTATTCCACCTTGTCGCGCAAGCCTTTGATTTCCGGGAACATCACGGCAGGTGGGCGGTTGTGGAATGTGCGGGCCGCGCGGACCACATCGTCTTGCAGTGCTTCGAGGGTCGAGCGTCCGATCGCGGCGTCCGCCGCTCGGGCGGAGCGTCTGGAATCTTCGGCAGCAGCCATCATCAACTCATGCAGGGAGGGTGCAGGCCCCAGGCCTGCACCGGTGGCGGGTAGGTCGGGCGTCGTCCATACGACGCTGGGGGTGAGTGACAAGTCGATCACCTCACCTGATGGGGCATCAGTCACCAGAGCGGGGACCTGCGCGAACAGCTCCTCGATCGGCCGCTCGAACATGTCCTCCAGCACAAGACAGGCATCCCGGGACGGTACCCCTTTGACCTGACCGGCCAGCCAGCGCCGGTATTGGCGCTCATCCAGGGTCATCCCGCGCAGGCCGAGGCCAACGGCGGATCGACTGTAGACGGCGATGAAATCGCGGAAGGGAAGCAGGCCACGAGCGCGCACGATCTGCTTCAGGAGCGTTTCCTTCACATGGTGCACGGGGTTGAGCCTCCTCGTGCGGGCGGGGGTCGCTGGCAGAGTAAGCCGCTGTCTTCAAGGCGCGGAAGCGCTTCGCAGTAGATGTCACTCGTGGATGTCGACATGTCATTGCGAGGTCCGAAGCATGTCCGGTTCGGACCTCGAACACCGACAGATGTCACACTACGCGACATAGACATGACACATAGCCACTATTGATGATCGGTTAAGTCCCGTCTTCGACCGTCCGAGGTCTTCCCTGATGATCGACACTTCCCAGATCGACCGGGCTTTCGGCCTTGCATTACGCCTTCAGGTCGCGCTTTACAGTCACGACGTGCAAATGGACGCGCTGCTGTTCGAGTCCGGCCGCGTCGCGGTGCCGGTCGGGCCTGGTCTGGTGGCGGTGACGGACGGAGAGCACATCTGGTGGCCCGCCCCGCGGCCGGGCCGTCATGGCAGGCCTCGGTGGGCGGTTTACCGTACACCCGCCCTGGCCGCCGTACGGCTCGCCGCCCAACGCCTCCCGCAGGAAGGAGATCGGTGTGCGCTTCCCCGATGACCTGCCCGCCGACGTCCCCGCCGAGCGACCTCAACGCCTGGCCGGGGTGATGTGGCTGCTGTACGGGCGGCGCTTCTCCGCATCCCGGCACGGCGACCACACGATCGTGACCACCTCCCCTACCCGGCCGCTGAGCTCGATGGAGGCCCTCAACCCCGTGATGAACATGTGGCAGGTCCCGCCCCCGCGGTGACCCCGCAGCCCCCGTAAAGGTCACCGGGACCATGCCACCTCCCAGGCGGCCCCGGGATCATTCCCCAACGGCCGGAGACCTCGCTACAGGTCGGGGCCGAACGATCCCAGGGCCGCCACACTCCACCGCGAAGGAGCCCACCGTGTTCCCACCCGGCACGCCCGCGACCACCGCCATACGCAAGGCCACCGCCGCCGCCTACGACCCCGCGGCCACGGCGCTGCGCCGCTTGCAGCAGCTTCTCCTCAACCATGACGTCTTCACCACGCTCGGCTATGACGAGGGTGCCCCGCGGTTGACCGTCGTGCAGGCTGACGTCACCATCTGGACCGACCACCATGAGCGGACGTTCTTCTGGAACGTCACCGGTGAGCGCGCCGAACAGGCCTCCGTCTCCGAGGCGGGCGACGCCGCACGCCGTATCGCCGAACGCCTCACCGAGCTTGCCGCCGACCCGGCCGATCCGGCGCCGGAGTCCGCGCTCTGAGACCGGCGCGGCAGCCCTGTCCGAGGGGGCGGCTCCGTGGGGAGCCGAGGAACCCTACGGGCTGCCGCGCCACCCCGTGCTTCTCCTTTTCCGGAGACGCACGGAATCCGCGGTGCGGGCCAGCCTGGGGTGGCACTCGGTCGGCCTGCACCGCACCCCTCCATCACCCCTCCATCAAGGGACGGTGATCACACCGTTTCCATGACCTGCTCTGCGAAGGGGACACCGATGACTGCTCTACAGCATGAGACTCCACTCACCAGCACCGTCTTGCGGTTCCTGTGGCTGGAGCTGACCGGTAAGTGCCAGCTTGAATGCGTCCACTGTTACGCATCCAGCTCGCCGGTTGGAACGGACGGGACCATGACCGTCCCCGACTGGAAGAGGGTGATCGACCAGGCCGCAGCGCTCGGCACCTCGCGTGTGCAGTTCATAGGCGGCGAGCCGATCCTCTACAAGGCGCTACCGGACCTGATCGGCCACGCCCTGGCCGCCGGAGTCGAGGTCGAGGTGTACTCCAACCTCTTATATGTACCGGGCTCGCTGTGGGAGACGTTCTCCCAGCCCGGCGTCCGCCTCGCCACGAGCTTCTACACCGACGATGCCTGTGAGCACATGCTGATCACCGGACGCAACACCCTGCCCCGCACCCAGAACAACATCATCGCGGCGCTGGAGCAGGGGATCCCGCTGCGGGTCGGCATGGTGCGTGTGCTGGACGGTCAGCGTCTCGACCAGGGCCGGGAGTTGCTCAAGCAGCTGGGCGTGACGCAGATCGGCGTCGACCGGCTATGACTGCTGGGCCGCCCGTCCCGCGGCGCCCCGGACCCTGCTGAGCTGTGCGGTGCGTGTGGCCGGGGGCGGCCGCGGTGCTGCCGGATGGCAGCCTCACCCCATGCCCCATGCCCCATGTCGCGAAGCATGAGCGCCGGTAGTGTGCTGGCCTCGCCGCTGGCTGACCTCCTGGCCGACGTCACGTGGAGTCAGTTCCTCGACATGATTCCCGCTCCTCGGGCGGGCAAGGGCGGCGCTACGCCCTGGCGGGCGGCTCGCCGCGGTCATCGCTAACACGTCGTTGATCGTCACCGCGGGCAAAAAGCAGCGATGGCGGCGCCGAAGGGCGTATCGAGTGGGATCGGGCCATGTTCATGCCGACCCGTTCCGTCGGAGACTACCCACCCGGGGTGCGAGGCCTGTTCGACACGGTTTGGGATGTCGAGGGCGACGAGGTCACCCGGGGCCGGTACCCCGTGCTGAACGTCGCCTACAACTGGGATCTGCCCTCCATGCTGGAGGTGGTCTGCCCCGGTATCGAGCACCACTACGAGGAGACGGCCGACGGCCGCCGTACGGCGCGGATGGTCCACACCGACGGGTCATGGGCCAGAGCAACCGCTCTGGCGGACACCCCGCCCACCGTCCACCAGGGCGGCCCGCGCCGACTGTGGGACACACTCGACGAGGTTCGGCATCACTGGCTCCAGCATGGCGAGTTGCCGGTACGCGGCGCCTATGTGCGCATCAGCCCGGACGGCGTCATCCATTTACGGCGCGGCCGGTGGACGGCCACCATCGGATGAGCCGCAGGTACGGCCCGCGCCCGTGGGAGGAGCGCGGGGCGTGCCCATGGCCGTCACAGGCTCTTGGTGACGATCTGTTCCGACGAAGGGCTTCGGCGAGGCATGACGGTTCATTCCCACCGGAGCGGTCCCTCGTCCGAGGGGGTGAGCACGGTCAGTGACGATTCCAGGGTGCCGGTGAGATCGGCGACCAGCAGTTCGGTGAGGGTTCCGGCGAAGGTGTGGCGGTCGAACTCCACGTCCCAGATAATCGTCCACTGATCGGGGTCGGGATGGGAGGTGTCCCACCAGAGGCACTCACGTCCTTCGGTGTCCGCGCACCACAGCAGGCCACCGGGTTCAGGATGCACGGGAAGCGGGTTGTCGCCTTCCCAGTGGTTCAGGTAGTCGGCGTACTCGTCGTGCATGTCACGAAGGTCCTTCGGGGGTGCGACGGAGACGCCGTTGATCCCGATGATTCCGTAGGTCTCGATGAGGCGTTTGTAGTCGCCCGGCAGGGACAGGCCAACGGCTCGCTCGATGTACGGCCAGTCGCACGGGTAACCGGCCGCCGGTTCGCCGATGATCGTGCGGAGCTGGGCCAGCGGGTCCCGTGCCATCTCGGTGACGGTGAGGCCAGGACGATCAGTGCCCGGGGAAAGAAGAACACGCGGGCGCGGGATCGCCGACAGCGACAGCACCGGCAGGTCGAGCCCGCCGTCCAGCCAGCGCTCCAGGAACACGGTCGCGCCGTACGGCAGGCGCTGCCATCCCACGCCGTCGGCGTCCAGGATCACAACGGGCCACTCGTCGGCGTCACCGCTGACCGGCACCCACCAGCACGTCTCGCCGCCGTCGAACACCCCCCACAGGCGGAGCCCGCCCGGTTCGGGCACGATGGGAGAGCGCACCACCCGCTCACCGGCCGCGCGCCGTGCCCGCAGCCGAGCACTGACCATGCCCTCCTCGGCGTCCATGTCGAAGTCCTGCGGCGCACCGGGAGCGAGCAAACGCAGGACACCCGCAAGCCTGCCCACGCCGAGCCGCGCGATCAGCTCGCCGTAATCGGCGGGGCCGTCGAAGCCGGACAGGTCGATCCGGGGTGGGGATCCGGCCACCTCGACGGTGGTCGCCAGTGCACCGGCGGAAGCCGACGGCGGAGGCCGATCGTCGGTGGCGGGCAGGACGAGTGGCCCGGTGGCCCACGCGTACGCCGGGGAGTGGGACGGCAGTGCGGCCAGCGCGTGACCGGGATGCGGTTCCAGAGCCCCCCGGACGCGTGCCATGAGAACGTCGGTCATCGGTGATCGCACCGTCTGCCAGCTGTCCCGCGAACCGCCCGGCCACGGCCGGTCCCGGGAGAAGAGCATGGTCGGCCACAGGTTCGGGTCGTCCGCGGCGGAGGTGTCCCAGAAGTAGCTCTCGCCGCCGCGGGACTCACCCCACAGCAGCAGCCCTCCCGGCTCCGGGTGAAAGGTGAACGGGTGAGCCGGCGGATCAAGGTCCCGCATGCTGCGCTGCAGGTCGTGGCGCTGTTTCAATTGCTTGAGGTAGCCGCCGCGCTCGGAATCGTGGGGGAGCACCACCCAGATCCACTCTCCGACCAGGACGGGACCGTAGGCCTCGGCGAACGCCTTGTAGTCGTCGGGGAACCGGACGCCGAGGAGGCGCTCCACGCCGGGCCAGTCGACGGGGAAAGGCGACTGCGGCGGCGGACCGATGACGGCGGCGAGGGCGGTGAGGTCCATGACGGAGATTGTGGAGTATGGCACCGACATCGGCGGCCGCCGAAGCCGATCCCCGCGTCCACGGTCATAACGGCAACTCCGCGCCCGCCGTTGAACCGCGGGTACGGCCCGCGCCCGGGGCCATGGTCGTCACAGGCTCTGGGTGACGACCTGCTCCGGTCGGTGCCCGCCCTCCGGTGCGGATCCGGTTAGTTCCCATTAGGGGGTGTCTTCTCCGTCGATGAGACGCTGGATGGCGGCTCCGTACCAGGCGGCCAGGCTCGCGCGGGTGGCACCGCTGAGCACCGGGTCCTGCACCACGTGCAAGGAGGTGAGCAGGCCTCCGATCTGGGCCGCGATCAGATGGGCCCGCAGTTCGGCGTCGCCGCCACGGAGCCGGCCGACCAGCGGGACGGCGAAGGCCTTCTCGATGGTCTCGCGCAGGGTCTGCTGGACCGGTGCCCGCTCCGAGGCCTGGAAAAGCGCGGCCAGCGAGGTCACCGCCAGGGTTCCCGAGGCGGAGGAGGAGAGGCCGAGCACGTGCTCGACAAGGGCGAGCCCAAGGTTTTCCAGCGGCCCGTCCATGACCGCGGCCACCGGGAGATCGACGGCCATGACCTCGAGGAACAGTTGCTCCTTCGAGCCGAAGTAGCGAATGATCAGCGCCGCGTCCACACCGGCGCGGGCGGCGATGGCCCGGATGCCCACCGCGTCGAAGCCGCTGTCCGCGAAGAGCTCGCGCGCCGCCTCGGAGATCGCCTGCCGGGTCACCGTCGCCGACCGGCGGCGTGCCGGGAAGCGTGGCTGCGCTGCCACGGGCGAACCCCTTTCACTCCTGCAGAAGAGGTAAGTCATCATAGGTGACATACACTTGTCATCACTGATGACAAACCGATGGGGAGCGGGGAGCTGTTCGATGGACCGCCTGAAGGAGAAGGTCTCGCTGATCACCGGAGCAGGTAGCGGCATCGGCCGCGCCGCCGCGCAGCTGATGAGCGCACAGGGCGCCCTGGTCGCCGTGGCCGACCGTGACGAGAGCGCCGCGCAGGAGACGGCCCGGTTGATCGACGACGCCGGTGGCCGCTCGCTCGCGCTGACGGTCGACGTCATGGACGAGGACTCCGTGGCCGACATGGTGAGCGCCACCGTCCGCGAGTTCGGCCGCCTGGACGTGCTCTGCAACCATGTCGGCGGCACGAATCCGCGCGTGGACCTGGACCTGCTGCGGCTGGACATGGCCGAATTCGACCGTGCCGTCGCCCTCAATGTGCGCAGCGTGCTCCTGGGCTCCCGGCACGCGCTTCCCCACATGATCCGGGCCGGTGGCGGATCGATCATCAACACCGCCTCGGTGGCAGGCCTGGTCGGAGACGTCCTGCAGATCTCCTACGGCGCGGTGAAGGCCGCCGTCATCAACCTCACGAAGTCGATCGCCGTGCAGTACGGCCCGGACCGGGTCCGCTGCAACGCCGTGGCACCGGGCGCGGTGGTCACCCCCGCCCTGCTGGCCAACCTGCCCCAAGACGTCGTCGACGGCCTCAAGCGCACGAACGCCCTGCCCTATCTCGGCAGCCCGGAGGACATCGGCCACACCATGGTCTTCCTCGCCTCCGACGAATCGCGCTACCTCACCGGGCAACTCCTCGTCGTCGACGGCGGCATGACCGTCCAGTCGCCCGCCGCCCCGGGGCGCCGAGCCATGCTCCCGCCCAGCGACTGACCCCGCCCTCGCGCAGCCGTTTTCGACAGGCCGGAGTAGCCGCGGCTCGTCCCGTCTTCCCTCCCTCCGCGTGCCGATCGCGGCGGCCGGGAGTGACCTCAGCCCCGGAGCCGGGCGCGACCGGTCAGGCCATGTCCCAGAGCAGACGGTAGTAGGAGATGCGCTCCGGGTCCGGAGCGATGCCGTACGCGTCGTACACGATGCCGTCGTATCCCGGGCCGTAGTCCCATTCCGTGCTCCAGGCCGCGACCGCGAGGTCGGCCCATCGGTCGGCCACTCCCAGCGAACCGAGGTCGACGTGCGCGGCGAACGTGCCGTCGTCGTGCAACAGGGTGTTGGGGACGCACACGTCCCCGTGACAGACGACCAGGCGGTCGATCGCGGGCGGCTCGCCGATGCGTGCCCGGGCCTCGGCGAGGTCGAGGTGGCGGTGCTCGGGGAACCGGTCGGCCGGCCCCTCGCCGTCGGCGATGCGTTCGTCGGCGCGGGTGAGCCGTCGATCGACGCTCCAGTCGAACGGGCACCGCTCAACGGGCAGGGCGTCGTGGAACAGGCGCAGTCCTCGGCCGATCGCGGCCGCCGCGGTCGCCGGGTCGGCGATCCACCGGGAGTCCACCGCCGACCGTCCGGGGAGCGCCGCCGTGACCAGCCACGCGCCGTCGGCGTCGGCACCGTGCTCGATGACCCGGGGGACGTCCACCCACGGCCGCGCCCAGGCCAGGCGCTCCGCCTCGCCGGGGAGGTCGATCTCCGGGGTGCCGGTCGCGACCCACTTGACGTACCTGATGCCGCCGCGCCCGTCCTCAAGGCGGAACGTCAGGCCGCCGAGCTCGTTGCGCCACACCGGAGTGACACTGTCGTCACCGGCGAGCGCCGCGATGACGCCGGGGACGGTCACGGGGCCGGTCGGGATCTCGGAGACGACGGGATGGCTCATGGGACGTGATCCTTCCAGGGGCGTGAGATCGGCGACAAACGGGTTTTTCGGGCGGATCGCCCCCTCGCGCCTGGGCCGGGCCATGGGCTCCGGACCCGAGCGGCGCTCCCGCCGAGTTCTCGCCTCTTTGTTTCGAGACCGTATGAGCTCCCGGCCCCGGCCCGGCCGCGAGGTGGCAGCTGGCGGCCCCGGGCTGTCAGTGAAGGAACAGCTCGTACTCGACCTGGTCGAGCGGGTTGCCGTCGCCGTAGTCATGGCCGCGGACCACACCTGACTCCGCGAAGCCGTTCTTGACGTAGAAGCGGCGGGACCGGGGCGTGTCACGGAGCGTCCACAGGTGGACGTGCCCGAAGCCGTCCTCGCGGATCCTCAGCAGGGAAGCGGTCATCAGGGCGCTCGCGACGCCGCTTCCCCAGCCATCCGGGTGACCGTAGAAGCCGAAGATCTCCGCCGACCCCGGCCGTGTCGGGGAGGGGCCGAAGAAGGAGAAGGCCAGCGGTCGCCCCTCCAGCGCGGCCGGCATGGCCGTGTTCTCGCCCTCGGCGAGCACGTCGTGCCACCTGTGGCGCCGCTGTCTGATTGCCTCGGCGGCGAACTCCGGGGAGAAGAACCCGGAGTAGGCGGCCTTCCATGATTCCGAGTGGATCTCGCCTACCGCGCCCCCGTCATCCGGAGAAGCCGGGAAAACGGTGATGTTCCTGGCCATCTGAGCACGTTAGTGGACCGGGAGTCTTCCTAGAAAGAGTCTGCAGTTGCTTTTATCATGTTACTGCGATCAATATGCAACAGTGCTCGCTTCGGAGACGCGGCACGCGGTCCTTCGGCGCCGAGGTTGACCGGACCAGGTTCGGTATCGCAGCCCGTTTCTGCCACCTGCCCGCCAGCGGAGGTCACCGATGGCGGGTGCAATGGCCCATGTCAAACGGGTGGGGTCGAAATGGGATGTTGTGTGGAGTCGTCGCGCGGCATGTGCGTCACGGGTGAACTGAACGCTCTCACCGTGCGAGATCGTTGCTCGCCGGGATGTGCCGCGCCGCCTCTGTGGTCCGGTCGGAGCTCGTGTCGAGGACCTCGCCGGCGACGGCGAGCGTCATGCCCAGCCCGAGGACCATCGTGAGACGGTTGTGGATCTGGTCCTTGAACAGCGGGCAGTGGCGCCCGTCCTTGTGATCGGTCTCGCACCGGGCCTGAAGTGCTTCGTTGACCGCCTTGAGCCGTTCGACGGCGGTACGGGCGGCGGGGCTGACCGGTCCGCCGGTCAGCCAGTGGCAGGCCAGGAGTTCAGCGCCGAGATCCGCGTTCACGGGCAGGACCTCGTCGAGCAGGCTTTCGAGCTCGCCCGTGATGGAAGGCTCAGGGATGAGCCGGGGTTCGAGGTGGAAGCGGTAGAGGATCTCGTGGGTCAAGTCGTAGATCCGTGACGTACGGCGGTCTTCGACGAGGTCCGCGCGGGTCCCGACCAGCCGGTGGGTCAGTTGCGGCGCCGCGTCGGAATTGCCGGCCAGGCCCGCGAGCAGGATCCGGTCGTGGTCGCCTGAGACGGACATGTCGCGCGCCCGGGCGCGGACGACGTCGGTCACCTCGAAGGTGGTCCCCGAGCGCTCGAACAGGAGGTAGGGAATGCAGCACAGCTCGTCGAAGGCCGCCGCGCCCCCGTCGAGCGCCCGGAGTACGGCGGGTTCGATGTCCAGGAGATAGCGGGCGAGTTCGCGGACGGTCCGCTGGAGCCAGTCCTGGACGACCGTCTCGCCGGAAGGCAGGGCCGCGTGCAGGGTGCTCACGATCAAGCTCAGATTCACCATGTCGACAAGCTGGTGGGCGATCGGCCCGTGCTGGTCCGGGTCCGGCCGGACGCAGATCCGGTCGAGGTGCCGGTCGATCCAGCGGGTCGCCCGATCCCAGTCGCCGCGCAGGAGGCGGCTGTGGTCGGTCTCTTCGAGGATGGCTCGGCCGTTCTCGACGCGGATGATCGGAAGGGTGATGTTCTGGAGTTTCTGGTTCAGGTAGAACATCGTGTCGATGAGACCGTCGGGGGGCACCTCCCAGAAATCGGCGTTGATGTAGTTCGGGTAGCGTTTCCACCGGTTGTGGCAGGCATCGGTCATGGTTGTGAGCAGTGTCGTTGCGTTGTCGGTACTGGATCGGTCGATCCACGCGCTGAGAGTGAAGCCGGAGACCGTCCAGGTGGTGAAGTGGTTGAGGGCGCAGAGCGCGAATTGGTTCAGCGGCTGGGATTCGCAGCGAGGATTGAGCCAGGTGGCGGGATCGAGGCTGGCGTCGCCGTACACGTTCTCGGACATGTAGGCCCACTGGTAGGCGAAATCGGGAGACTGCTGGTTCGACGTCATGACGATCAGGGGTTGCTGCATCTCGAAGAAGCCCGCCAGTGTCGGCCAGCCGTTCTGGTCGACATCATAGGTGTTCGGATTGAACACCATGCCCCACGTATCGCTCGTCAAGAACGCCTGTTTGATCAGATTTTGGTACTCCTCGTCGACATGGTCCTCGAAGATGATGGTCACCGGGTCCCGTGACTGCATCGTCAGGTAACCACGGATGGCCGCAAGCGCGGCGGAGAGCGGTTGATTGGAAACGAACGGCTGCAGCAACCCTATGTCTTCGTGCTTCAGATAGATATCACCGTCGTAATACCAGATGTCCAGCAGCAGCGTCGTGGCGCCCAGTGCCAGCTGGGTTTCGATGGAACCGGTCTGCTGCGCGTACCAGAAGCCGTTCGCGAAATTCGCGTACGCGTTGTGACTCCCGATGAAGGCGTTCTCGTTGTACGGTTTGTTGGCGTCGCGGCCCCCGGCGGGTGCGAACCTGCCCTTGTCGTCCATCGAGTCCTGACACGAACCCGACGCCAGGTCGAGGCGGAATTTATCCGTCGAAACCGAGAACGTGGAAGGAGTAACGGCGTCCTCGGTGCCCAACATGCATTCCTTGTCCGCTCTGTGGTTCTGGTACCACTCGCCGTTCTCCAGATAGACCCAGACATTCCAGTAGTCCAGGCCGGTCCGGATGTATCCGATGTTGTATTCGACCACCATCCATGGAGAGTGACCACCGGCCGGAATGAGCGCCCGCGTCTGGCGCCACGTGGTGTCGTCCGAGTACCGATGGGTGAGCACCACGGTCGAGATGGTGGAGGCGAAGTCGTTCCTGATCTGAATCAGAGCGAGGGTGTTGTATCCGTTCCAGGTCCTCCACTGGTCCATCACCCAGCCACTGGCGATGTTCAGGATCATCCCCCTGCCGTCGACGATGACCGTGTGGGTCTTCCCGTTGTCGCTGCCCTGGAGCGTGCATCGCGTGTTCCTGGAGGCGTTCGTGAACGGAGCGAAGGCCTCTGCCGGAGCGTTGTCATAAGGCGGGATGTCGAGCTGGATGGACAGGTTCCAGTAGTCCAGGCCGGTCCGGATCATTCCGGTGTTGAAGTAGACGATGAAAGCCTGATCCGCGCCGGTCGTGGAATCAGGTGGTACCGGCGACCATCGGTGGTCGTAGACCTGGTCGCTGGAGTACTGGTGCTCCAGCGTCGCGCTCACGGCCACTGGGAGATCATTACGAAAGGCGACGGCGGCCCAGGCGTTGTACTTGGGTTCCGCGCTCATGGTGAGCTGCATCCCATCTTCCGTGAAGCTCCCCGTCAGCATCGATCCGGTGATGATCCACGTCACCCTCTTGCCGTCGTTTTCTTTTTTCAGGGTCGCCTTCAGATGTTGAGGCGAAACCCATTCCGAGCCATCGGGCAGGGTGTACTCGACCCACCAGTAATCCTGGCCGGTCCGGATGAAGCCGGTGTTGTAGTACACGGTCATCGGCGTCGTGGTCGCACCCGGACCCACGAGCGACCACGTGGTGGACGACGGCCCGTCACTTGAATACTGGTGGTGCAGAGTCAGGCTCTTCAGTGTGATACCGGTGTTGTTCTTGACCACCGCGTATGCCGTATTCGTGTAAACCAATGCTCTCTCCACGGTGTGATACGGGTGGTCATCGACTGTCACGCGACAGGAAACTCGGGATCGGCCCGATTTCTCGATGGCCTTTTCGTCCCGGCCCCTTCCCCGTGGCCTCTCCGGAGAAAACCAATTAACCGTTATGCTCGGCGAGAACCGACGATCTTTGATCGCCCTCTCGAAGGCGAAGCGGACGGCCCCCGGCCACAGCCGTCAGAAGATGCGGTGTCCTGGCCGCGGCCGTCCTAGCCTTCCTGGTCATACGCGACCGCGGGACCGGCCCGGCGCGGAGCGGGAGCAGGCCCCCGCGGCCATGGGTCACTGACGGCAGGACTCCCGTCTCGACGCCCCGTCTTCCCGGACGTGGACAGGACGTCGCTCAGCCGGTCAGTCGCCGAACGGCGCCGCCTCGACACGCCGGACGAGGTTCGCGATCAGGGAGGCGATCTCGGGCCACAGCGCGCGGGGCAGGTCGTGGCCCATGCCGTCGAACAGCACCAGCTCCGCGCCGGGGACGGCCTCCGCGGTCGCCCGCCCGCCACTGACGTCGCACATCAGGTCATCGGCACCGTGGATCACCAGCGTGGGCACGTCCAGCGACCGCAGCCGCGCCGTCCGCTCTCCCGAGGCGAGGGCGGCCACGGCCTGGCGGGCGACACCGGGGGGATCGTAGGCGACGTCGATACCCGAAGGGCCGACATTCGTGGCTTTCTGTTCGCCCGCCGTCACATCATCTCCTCACTGAAAGACCGACAAAGAAATACACCTGAACGTGACGCGGCCACAAGAGGAAAACGGCGAAATTAATGTAAATGGACAATTCAAAAAGAAGGTCATATGCTGAAAGTGAGAAAGGGGTGTGAAGAAACGTCGGCCGGATGGTGCGCGAGTGCCGCCGGGCCGTCGCGGCGAGGCTCCGCCCCCCACGCGTCGCCGCGCCCTCGCTGTGTGACCTGTGTCGTCCCGGCTTCCGTCGATGGCGTGACGGGCGTTCGCGCCGGAGGTCGAGGGGTGGACCTGGTCGCCGGGCCCTGGCCGGTGCACGGTGCGTCCGGCTTTTTCCGTGGTCCCCTGTGGCGATCGGAATTTCGTGGTGAGGCCGGTGGCGGCGCTTCCGTGAATTTCATGGGGAATCTTCCTTTTGGCGCCTCCGGGGTATGTTTCTCTCGTGTCTGCGCCGGTCGTGCGGGAACTCGGCCCAGTAGGGTGGGGCACGATGAGTCTTGAATCGACGCCACGCCAGGCGGTCACCGAGCGCATGATCAGGATCCCCGCCGGGGAGATCGTCCTGCGGGACGAGGGCACGAAGACGAACTGGAAGGTCGAGGTCGGAGCCTTCCTGCTGGAGCCGTGTCCCGTGACCCGCGAGCTGTACCACGACGTCCGGGGCGAGGCGCCCACAAGCCCGGCGGGGTCGGCGGGGCCGCGGACGCCGGTGACCGAGGTCTCCTGGATGGACGCCGTCCGGTTCTGCAACCTGCTCTCGCGGGAGGCGGGGGTCGACCCCTGTTACTCGATGGGCGACGACCCCGACGGGCAGGACGTGGTCTGCGACGGGGAGGCCGACGGCTACCGTCTCCCGTCCGAGGCGGAGTGGGAGTACGCCTGCCGGGCCGGGACCTCCGGCGTCCGCTACGGGGAGCTGGACGAGATCGCCTGGCACCGCGGGAACTCCGGCGGCGAGGTGCACGACGTCGCGACCAAGGCGCCGAACGCGTGGGGCCTCCACGACATGATCGGAAACGTGTGGGAGTGGTGCTGGGACCTCTACGATCCCGGTGTCTACGGCCCGTACCGTGTCTTCCGCGGCGGAGGCGGCTTCGACCCGCCCCGGGGATGCCGGGCGTCGTGCCGCCGCAAGAGTCACCCGACCTTCCGCGTCGACGACCTCGGGTTCCGGCTCGCCCGGTCGCTGTGAGCGCTCTCCACACCGCCGAGCACGTGCTCCCTTCCCCACGCGCCGAGCGGCTTCAGCGCGTCGTTGAGGGAGACGCCGAGCGAGGTCAGGGAGTACACGACGCGAGGCGGCACCTCGTCGTACGTCTCGCGGTGCACGATGCCGTGCTCCTCCATCTCCCGCAGGTGAGAGGTGAGCACCTTCTCGGTCACGCCCGGAAGCAGCCTGCGCAACTCGCCGAAGCGGCACGCGCGTTCGTTGAGCGCCCAGAGGATCAGCACCTTCCACTTCCCGCCGATCACGTCCATCGCCGCGTCGATGCCGCAGACGTACGCTCCAGGCCTCCGCGCGACCGCCATCTCCACCCCTCCCGCCTGCTCACTCACCCCGGGGTAACCACCCACTTCAAAGTGCGTACTTGATCGCTCCGGGGCCTTCCACAAGCCTAGTCGGCATGACCGACGACACCCTCGAGAAGTCCCGGCTCACCCTTCTCGGACTCGGTGCCATGGGCACCGCGCTGGCCAGGGCCTGGCTCGCCGCCGGGCATCCGCTGACCGTCTGGAATCGTACGCCGGGGCGGGCCGAACCGCTCGCCGCGCAGGGCGCGGAGGTCGCCGCGACCGCCGCGGAGGCGGTGGCCGCGAGCGATCTCGTGGTGCTCTGCCTGCTCAACGACGCCTCGACCGGCGAGGTCTTGGCCGGCGCCGACCTGGTGGGCAGGGACTTGGTCAACCTCACCACCGGCACCCCCGCCCAGGGCCGTGCCCGCGCGAGATGGGCACAGGAGCGCGGTGCCCGCTTCCTGGACGGAGGGATCATGGCGGTACCGCCGATGATCGGCGTCCCGGAGTCGGGCGCCTACATCCTCTACAGCGGATCCCGCGCCCTCTTCGACACCCGCCACGACATGCTGGCCGTACCGGCGGGCGCCGTGTACGTCGGCGAGGACCCCGGCTTCGCCGCCCTGTACGACGTGGCGCTGCTGAGCGCGATGACCGGGATGTTCGCGGGAGTCTCACATGCCTTCGCGCTGCTCCGCAAGGAGAAGGACGTCTCGCCGAAGGAGTTCGCCCCCCTGCTCACCGGCTGGCTCACCGCCATGGCGCCCTACGCGTACGGCGTCGCCGACCACCTGGAGAGCGGTGACTACACCAGGGGGGTGGTGTCCAACCTCGCCATGATGACCGAGGGCAACGCGACGCTGCTGCGCACGGCCGAGGAACAGGGGGTCAGCGCCGAACTGCTGACCCCGTTCATGGACCTGATGGAGCGTCGCCTCGCCGATGGGTACGGCGACGAGGGCACCACGGGCGTGATCGACCTGCTCACTCGCTATCGGACCACGGAACCGAGCACCTGACGGTGCCAGGCCCTGCCGTACAGCACGGCCATGACCAGGGCGACCGCGGCGGCGCTCACTCCCGCGCCCACCATCGCCCCGTTGGTCACGCCGAGGGTGGTTTGTCGGATTTTTGGGCGGGTAATCCGGCAGGACAGTCGAAGTCGTGATGCTTCCCGGCCGTCCCGCGAGGACGCCGCCCGGGGACCGGTGTCCCACTTCCCGCGCCTGTCCCGTGCGAAGCATCCACGCATTCCCGCACGAAGGAGCGGACATGTCAGCGACGAACAAGATCCTGGTCATCGTCACCAACGCCGAGGAGTACGAGAAGGCCGGTATGCGTACGGGCCTGTGGCTCGGAGAACTGACGCACTTCTGGGACTACGCGGAACGGGCCGGGTTCTCCATGGACATCGCGAGCCCGTCCGGTGGCATGATCCCGATCGATCCGGAGAGCCTGTCGCACGACGTGCTGGCGGAACTGGGCACCGACCGGCGTTATCAGGACCGGGGGTTCATGAACCTTCTCGACGACACGAGGAAGGTGGCCGACGTCGACAAGCAGCTCCAGCCCGCATGAGGGCCGTGCCGGGCGGTGCCATACGCATCACCCGGCATACCACTGACCCACTTACAGGGGGAGCAGCCGGTCGAAGAAGCTCTTCAGCGGGGCCATGTGCCGGTCCGGGTGGCGCCACTGGGCGATCACGCTGTCCGGCAGGTGCAGCTCGCTCGTCAGCACGCCGTTCCTGAAGACCCGGACGGCAGGGTGGATGGCCTCGCTCTCGGTTGCTCCCGGCAACGGGCGGCGCTCGACCGCGAGCGCGGCGGCCTCAAGGTCGTCGGGGTCGGGCTCCCTGCTCTGGCGCAGGCCGACGGTCACCAGGTCCCCGAAACGCTCGACGGCGTAGTCCTCCGGCAGTTCCTCGTAGCGGTCGATGCCGTGCTCGGTGATCACCAGGGCGTCGACCAGGTAGCCCGCCTGGGCCCACAGGGCCGAACTGCGGTTGACCCGGTCGAGGACCGACCCGGCCAGCGCCGCCCTGGGGACCGGGGTGCGCGGGAGCCGTACCCCGTCGTAGCGCTCGGCGAGCAGGCGGCTCAGCGTCCGCAGGTTGTAGCGGAAGCCGTAGATGAACGCCGAAGACCCCCGCCTGGCGTCACGAGCCTGCATCATGGTGCCCGCGATGTAGAGCCCGTCGAGGTTGGCCGACTCCCAGTCGGAGGTGATCGCGGGCAGTCTCCCGCCCGGAGTGGTTCTCAGCCCGTCGGCGAACACCTCGGTGCTCATCCGGAAACCGGTGCAGCGCAGCACCGCGTCGTACTCCAGCGTCTCGTGCTCGCCGCCCGCGTGGTTGTGGACGATGTCGGCGGTGTAGGTCGCGCCGTCGAATGTGATCCGCTCGACCGTGCAGTCGAGCAACGCGTGGAGCGCGCTGAAGTGACAGCTGTCGAGCAGCGCGCCGTACGAGCCGCGCACGTCCCCCGGATGCCTGGAGTTCCAGGCAAGCCTGACCGGCCTCGGGCTGGCCAGATGGATCATCGAGGCGTGGTCGTGGAGGGCGTGCGCCGTCTCGAAGGCCGAGTTGCCCTTGCCGAGGATCAGCACCCGCTTGCCGCGGAACGGCTCGGGGTCGACGACCATGTCCTCGTATCCCTCGGCGTGCTCGATGCCGGGGATGTCAGGGATGTTTGGGCCGCCCCATCCGCCCGCCCAGATCAGGCACTCGGCCTGGATCTCCTGCCCGTTCTCCGTTTCGAGCCGGAAACCCCCCTCCTTGCAGATCACCCGGCTGACCCCGGTGCCGAAGGCGATCCGCAGGTCGTGGGTGGTGTGGAAGTCGGTGAGATAACGCCGCAGGTCATCGGGGGAGGGGAAGTAGTCGTCGCTGTAGTCGGCGAACAGCAGGGACGAGTCGTCGCTCAGCAGCGAGTTCCAGTCCCAGCGCAGCCGGATCTCCGGGTCGTCGGACCAGGTGCGCACCTTGTTGAGCGAGATCAGCCGCCGATGCCGGGGAAAGCGGCCGAAGAAGCCGCCCGCGGAGCGCTCCCGTTCGACGATCACGTAGTCCGCTCCCCGCTCCCGCAGGAAGTAACCGATCTGTAACCCTGCGGGACCGGCGCCGACCACGACATAACGATGCTCCTGGATCACGAGCCGACCTTTCTGGAGGTTGTGCGGGCCCTCCAGGGATACCCACCTCCGGCGGCAGCTCATCCCCGCGCGCCGTGCTCTCCGCCTCATGCCACGCCGTACGGCCGCGCCACGCTCACGGCGCCGGCGGATTCACGCCAGCAGGTCGACCAGCGCCTCACCCTTGGCGGTCGAGCGGATGCGCACATGGCGGCCGTGGCGCTCGCGCTCCAGCAGTCCCGCGGCCTCCAGTTGGGCACAGTGGTAGGTGGCGGACGCTGGGGTCGAGCGCAGCAGGGAGGCGACCTCGCTCATGGTGAGCGACGCCCTGGCCATTCGCAGGATGGTGGCGCGGGCCTGCCCCAGGGTGAGGGCGAGAGAGTCACTGGCGGGCGGTTCGTGACCGCTGTCGTCCCACAGCACGCCCAGTGCCGGGAGCGGGTAACCGATCCACGCCGTCTCGGGATCGTCGAACGCGAAGACGCTGGCGCCGTTGCCGGACACGATCGGCACCAGGGCGAGACGCCGGCCGGCCAGATCGAACCGCTTGGCCTGCTGGTCCGGCAGGCCGAGGGTGGTCCCGGAGAACTGGAAACGCTTGCTGAGGTTGCCCAGGACGGTTTCCAGGCGATTGCTGACTACGGCGCTTCCGACTCTCTCCCTCTCCCTTTTCAGCAGGCTGTCCGCGCGGCGCCAGACCGGCTTGAACTCCTGCCACAGCATGCGCATGAGGTGCGCGTACGCGCTGATCCACGCTCTGGGACGTTCGACGACGGGCTGCCACTGGGCGGGGACGGCCGGGGAGAACTCCGCCTCAAGCTCGGAGAGCAGAGTGTCGGGGGAAAGGTCGGCGAGCCGTTCCAGGTGGGTGTCGGCGTCGACCTCGGACATCGAGACCGTGGGGCTCACACAGTCGGGGATGACGGAGAACTGCGGAGCGAACAGCGGGCGCAGCACCTCGGCCGCGTTGCGCGGGGCCGAGGCCATGACCGCCCGCCGCCAGTGCCGGGGAACGCCGTGCGGGCGACCGCCCATGGTTCCGGCCGTCAGCGACAGCAGCGTCACCCCCGGGTGGAGCACGACCGAGACCCTGACCTCGTCCAAACGCCCGAGCTGGAGTTCGGAAAAGCCCTGCATGTGGTCCCCCTTCCACGCACCGGCAGTGAGCGTTCCGCTCCCACTGAAACCATGGTTTGTCTCGCTCCCCTAAAGTGCTCACGCTTTAAGGATTACTTTAATGATTGAGGATGATTTCGCCGTTCGTGATACTTGTCGTGCGCGGGCGGGAGGAGAGCGTTTTCGTCCGGTGTGAACGTCCTGAGCAGGGGGGATCATGCGTTTCACGGGGGTGTGCGCGGTATCGGGGGCGGTGGTCGCGGACGCGACTGTCACGGTGGGGCCGGTGGGTGTGGGCAGTGCCCCGGCGGCCGGACGCGGGCCGTGGCAGGCAACGGCGTACACGGCTGGATGAAGGACGCCTCGATCTTTCGGTGGGGCGACCCGGTGAACCCCCTCTGACGGGGCCTCTCGCTCCATCGTGTTCGACCCCGCCGCGGCGGGCGGATTGGCCGGGCGCCGGTGGCAGGCCCGGCGGGTGGTGTGCGCGGACACGCCCCCGATGGTGGCACCGGCGCCGTCCAGGACGGTGAGTGGCCCGCTCAAGAGGGATGCGGCGGGTATCGCTCGCCGTCTGTGACCGTGTTCGCCGCCTGGCGACGTGACCCTCAGGGAACCGTCAGTCGGACACGGTCGTGTGGTACGGCTCTGCGGGCCCACGGGGGCGAGGGAACGCGGAGGCCGTACCGACGGAACGGCGCCGCTCCATTGGAGCGCAGGATCGCGTTGGTCGGCACGGAGTGCTTGACGGACACCTTGGCCAGGAAGGACGGGAGCTGCCGG
>NZ_JBFBCE010000041.1:0-56696 GCF_040689595.1 Streptosporangium sp. NPDC051023
TCTCCGACCACACCGGCACCCACGCCACCCCCGAACAACTCACCTCCCCCACCTACTGGACCAACCACCTCCGCCACCCCGTCCGCTTCCACGACCTCCTCCAAACAGCCACCCAAACCGGCACCACCACCTTCCTCGAACTCGGCCCCGACCCCATCCTCACCGCCTTCGCCACCGAAACCCTCCACACCACCAACACCGACACCGGCCACACCATCCACGCCATCCCAACCCTCCGCCGCAACAAACCCGAAACCACCACCGCCCTCACCGCCGCCGCCCACCTCCACACCCACGGCACCCCCATCAACTGGCCCGCCACCCTCCCCCACAACCCGCAGGTCATCGACCTACCCACCTACGCCTTCCAGAGGGAACGGCTGTGGGCGCAACCGCCGGCGGGCGGAGCGGGTGATGTGTCGGGGCTGGGACTCGGCTCGGCCGACCAGTTACGCGAGGCGGAACCGGTCGGGGAGAACGGGCTGTTCCACGTGAAGTGGTCCCCGCTCGCCCCCGGGAGCGCCGGGCGCGAGGCATGGGCGGTGCTGGGAGAGCGGTCGCTGTACGACGGGCTTCGTGAGGCCGGAGTGACCACCTCGCTGTTCGCCGACCTCGGCACCCTCGCAGACGCCGTCGACGCCGGAGAACCCGTCCCCGCCCTCGTGGTGCTCCCCGTCACCGGCCGGAGCACCCCCGTGACCGGCGCCCACCGCAACGTCGAGCATGTGCTGGCCGCCCTCCAGCACTGGCTCGGTGACGACCGCTGGCACGACACCCGCCTGCTGGTGCTGACCCGCGACGCCGTCACCACGGGCGACGAGCCCTCCGACCTGACCACCGCCCCCGTCTGGGGCCTCACCCGCTCGGCCCAGACGGAGAGCCCCGGCCGCGTCCTGCTTGCCGACCTGGACGACGCCCCGCGCTCGCTGGAGAACCTGCCCTCCGCCGTCGCCGCGGCCCTGGCCGCCGACGAACCGCAGTTCGCCCTGCGCGGGGGATCCGCGCTCGTCCCCCGCCTTGCTCCCCTCCCCGTCCCCGGCATCCTGGCAGACGGGGGTGTCCGAGCGGATGAGGAGACGAACGCCCAGGCAGAAACGGAAGCGGGCACGGTGTCGGGCGGTGGGACCGGCTCCCAGGGCGAGGCACGTCGGTGGGATCCCGACGGCACCGTTCTGATCACCGGTGAACTCGGCCCCCTGGACGCGTTCCTGGCCCGTCATCTCGTCACCGCCCACGGCGTCCGCAACCTCCTCCTCACCGGCAGACGCGGCGCGGAAACCCCGGGCGCAGACGACCTGCGCGCCGAACTCACCGCACTCGGCGCCACCGTCACCGTCACCGCGGCCGACGTCACCGACCCCGCCGCGCTGACCGCGCTGCTGGAGGCCGTTCCCGCCGACCATCCGCTCACCGCCATCGTCCACACGGCGGGTGTCACCGACGACGCTCCCCTGGCGTCCCTCACTCCCGAACGCCTCCACCCCGTCCTGGCTCAGAAAATCAACAGCGCGTGGCTCCTGCAGCACCTCACCCGCGACCACTCCCCCGCTCCCGCCATTGTCCTGTTCTCCTCCGTCTCCGGCCTCCTCGGCGGAGCCGCCCAGGCCACATACGCCGCGGCGAACACCTACCTCGACGCCCTCGCCACCCAGCACCCCAGGACCGTCTCCCTCGCCTGGGGACTCTGGGAGCAGGCGAGCGGCATCACCGCCCGGCCAACCTCGGCCGACCAGGCGCGCATCGCGCGCACCGGCCTGCGCCCGCTGCCGACGGAGCAGGCGCTGGCCCTGTTCGACGCCGCCGTCTTCGGGCGGACACCGATTTCGGTCGTGGTTCCCACCCTCCTGGCGGCCAGTGTGGACACGGCGCCCGCGCCGCTGCTGCGTGGTCTCGTCAAGGCCTCCCGGTCCGACGCCCGCACCGGTGCGGGCGTCGGACCGGCCTCGCTGGCCGGTCGGCTGGCCGGGCTCGACCGCGAGGGACGCGCGGCTGTTCTGCTGGAGCTGGTGCGCGGCGAGGTCGGAGCGGTGCTCGACCATCCGGCCCCCGACACCATTGCCGGTGACCGCGCGCTCCTCGAGCTGGGCCTGGACTCGCTGACCTCCGTCGAGCTGCGCAACCGCCTCAGCACCGCCAGCGGCCTGCGCCTGCCCGCGACCCTCACCTTCGACCACCCGACCCCCCAGGCCATAGCCGACCTCCTGGACCGGGAGATCGGGGACACGGCGCGGGAGGCGGGCGGGCGGGCTGGCCGTACCGGCGCACAGCAGACGACGGGCGGGCTGGTCACGATCTACCGGCAGATGCACGACGCGGGCAAGAACGCTGAGGCGGCGGAACTGCTGCTGGCGGCGTCGCACGTGCGCGGCCGGTTCGACGCGGCCGCGCGCGACCGGCACGCGCCGGCTCCGATCAAGCTGGCCACCGGGCCGGGCCGGGTGTCCCTGGTGTGCTTTCCCGCGCTCAGCGCGATCTCGGGGCCGCACGAGTACTCGCGGTTAGGGCAGACCTTCCGGGACGAGCGGAACGTGTACGTGGTGCCCCCTCCCGGGTTCACCGACGGGGAGGACGAGGCGCTGCCCGACTCGCTGGAGACGTTCATCCAGATGAACGTGGAAGGCCTGCGCGCCTGCGTCGGCGAGGACGAGCCATTCGTGATCGTCGGCCGCTCGATGGGCGGCTGTGTCGCGCACGCGGTCACCGTCGCGCTCGAGGACCAGGGCCTGGTGCCCGCCGGGCTCGCGCTGATCGACAGCTACCCGATCGACGCCCCGGATCAGGAGGGCCTGGAGTGGTGGCTGGGCAGCATGATCGACGGGATGCTGGAGCGAATCGACCGCTTCGACATGACGCTGCACGACAGCAAGCTGACCAGGATGGGCGCCTACAACCGGCTCTTCGTCGGGTGGCAGCCGAAGCCGGTCGAGACGCCGACCCTGCTGCTGCGCGCGGCCGAGCCGCTGCGCGGCACCGTCATCAACCCGGAGGGCCGTCTGGACTGGCGGGCGTACTGGCCGGTCACGCACGAGTCCGTCGACATCCCCGGTGACCACTTCACCATCTTGGAGGAGCATTCGGACACCACTGCCCAGGCGATCAGATCGTGGATCAGCAGGCCGGCGGTTTGACCAGACGGTCAATGGTCGTGACCGGTGCCGGGATCGGGCGCGTGAGCACGATGCTGTTCACCGAGCGCGGGTACGACGTGGCGCCCCCTCCCATCGGCGAATTCCAGGGGGCGCCGTACGCGGCCGCCCGCCGTTCAGCCGACGAGTTGCTGCACGATGCCCAGCCGGTCGGGAAGGACCTCGTACTCGATGATCTGGCCGTCGCGGAACCTGATCGTGCTGATGCTCTGGCCGACGAACCGGCGCCCGCTCGGCGGGGCACCGAACACCTCTCCGCGCTGCACCCCCTCGATCGTCCAGTAGACGACGACCCGGTCGTCCTCGGCGACCGTGTCCGTCACCGTGGCCGTCACACCCTCGACCGCGGAGCGCAGCCAGGTGATGTGCTGGACGAAGCCTGCGCGCCCGCCGCCTCCGCGCGCGGATCCCGCCGCGTCCGTGCCGTCCTCGGCGACGATCTCGTCGAGGACCTCGAGGCGTCCCTGGGAGACGACCTCCTCGTAGAAGCGCCTGGCCACGGCCCGGTTGATCTCAGCCGTGCCGCGGCTGGTCTGCGTCGTGCTCATCGACAGCTCCTTGCCCGATGGTGTGCTGGGAAGATGGTGTGCTGGGAACAGGCGTCACCGGAACGCACCCGGCAGGGGGAGCACCCCCAGACTGGCGTCGAGGCCACCGTCTGCGACCAGCGTCGTCCCGGTGATGTAGGAGGCGGCGGGCGAGGCCAGGAACCAGATGGCCTCCGCCTGCTCGCGGGGCTCCGCGAACCGCTGCAGCGGGATGCGCCGCTCGATCTCCGCCGTGAAGATCGGGGCCTGCCGCACCCCGGCGTTGATCCCGGTCCAGGTGAGCCCGGGGGCCAGAGCGTTCACCCGGATTCCCTGCGTGGCGTAGTCGATGGCGGCGGCCCGCACCAGGTTGATCAGGGCTCCCTTCGAGGCGTTGTACGCCCAATTGCCAGGGTCGGCGCGCAGCCCGGCGACCGAGGCGGTCACCACGATGGATCCGCCGCCTCCGGCGCGCAGCAGGGGGGCCGCCGCCTGGATTCCCAAGATCGGGCCGCGCAGGTTGACCGCGAGGATCCGATCGGCGGCCTCGATCGCGCCAGGTGTCTCGAAGGGACGGGTGCCGCCGATCCCGGCGTTGAGCACGACGGCGTCGAGCCTGCCGAACTCCTCGACGGCCAGCGCGACCGCGGTGTAGTTGGTCGCCTCCTCCGACACGTCACCGGCCAGAGGCACGACCCGGTCGAGCCGGGCGACCTCCTTGAGGGCGCGCTCGTCGTGGTCGACGGCGACGACGCCGACTCCCCGCTCGGCGAACAGTTCGACGGTGGCCCGGCCGATTCCCGAGGCCGCGCCCGTCACGACGACGGCCCGCGACACTCCGGTCTCGCCGGAGTGCGGGCTGTGCCGGCTGGGTTCAGGAGTGGTTGAGGTCATGTCGGGCCTTTCAGGTCCGTGGCGGAGGTGAGTCTCAGGACGTCACGCTGCTCCTTGTTCCCCTCTGTGTTCCCCTCTGCCCAGAAGGGCCAGGTCAGGGTGGGCTGCTTGCCGTCCTTCACGCGCTAGCCGTCCCTGCCGGTCTGGGTCCAGCCCGCCTCGTCCGGCGGTTTCCTCGTCGGCCGGGAGGTCGGCGAGATACGCGCGGGAGTGCGGCACCGCGGAGAAGAAGCTGCGCAGGGTGTCACCCGCGAACGCCTCGATGGCGGGGTTCAGGCCCTGTCGACTGAGCAGGCGCAGCCCCAGCGTGCCCTGCGGGGGCAGCTGGTGAAGCTCGTCCAGCCCCTGTGGGACGCCACACGCGGTCGGCAGCAAGGCGATCCCGAGCCTCGCCCTGGTCGCGGTGAGGACGCCGTCCAGGTTGGCCGACTCCGTGGTGATCCGTACGATCCAGCCGAGCCTCTCCAGGGTGCGCACGGCCTGCTGGCGCAGCCCGCACGGCTCCTGGAAGGCGACCAGCGCCAGCGGCTCGCCCGGGGCGGGCGGCCTCCAACCCGGCGCGGCCAGCCAGCGCAGCGGCAGGGAGCCGACCTCTGTCCCTCCCACGTTGGCGACCGCGCCGAGGATCAGCGCCATGTCCAGCGTCCCGCGCAGTGTCGCCTCCGCCAGGACCGTGCTGCGATCCAGCCGGAAGACCACGTCGTGCCCCGGCAGGGCGGCCATCAGCACGGTGAGCAGATCGGGCAGCACCGGGGAAGCTGTGTGCTCGATGGCTCCGACGGTCAGTGTGGGAGGCCGTTCGGCCCCGAGCCTGCACATCGCCTCGTCGTGCGCGGCGAGGAGCCGTCGCGCCTCGGCGAGCAGTGCCTCACCCGCCGCGGTGAACCTGGTCAGCCGGCCCGCTCTCTCGACCAGCGGCTGCCCGACGACGCGTTCCAGGGATCGCACGTGCTGGCTCACCGTGGGCTGGCTCGTCCGCAGCGCGGACGCCGCCCGGCCGAAGCCGCCACACTCCGCGATGGCGACGAAAGTACGTAGCTGCACAAGATCGAGCAATGCTCCCATGTGCTCATGATAACCGAAAACCCACTTTATCTACCTAGAATGTTGGTTGTAGGAAATCGAGGCTCCCGAAGGCGGGCCGGGCACTCTCTCCACCCTCACGGGCAGCGTGAACACCTCACGAGACAGACGCGCAGGACGGCACACCCCCGCGGGACCGCGGCGTGGACGGCCCGCACCAGCGCAGCAACTTGTGTACGGCGCGCAACATCAGGCGCGACCGCCCGGTGGCGACCTTGAAAGGCGAGAAACCCGTCAGCTAGGCTGACGATCACTCACACTGATGGATTGGAGCCCACCTCATGCCCTCGACCTCCCGTGGCGAGACCGCGGTCCGCGCCGCCTTCACGGTGACGGGCCTGATCACCACGCTCCCCATACTCGCCCTGGTCAACACCGCCATGCTGGAGATGAACTACGGGGTTTCCGACCCCGGCCCCATGGTCTTGGCGCTGCTGCAGCACCGCGGCGTGCTCCAGTTGCTGCTGGGCGCCGCCCTCATCTGGGCCGCCTTCTTCCCGCCCGTCCGGCTGGCCGCCGCCCCCGCCGCCATCCTCGCCAAGTCAGCCTTCCTCGGGCTCATCCTGCCCAACGCGGCGGCCCGCCCCGACCTGTCGACGCTGAGCATCGTGTTCGACCTGAGCTGCATCGTCGTGCTGGCGCTCGTCACCGTTCGCGAGGTGGTCGCGCGACGCGCCGGCGCCGTCGCCCACACGCCCGCCTGACGACGCGGAGCCATCCGCCGCGACACCTCACGGCCGTGCGACCCGCACGGGCGTGACGGGCCGTGCGTTCAGCCCGCCAGCTCGCGCACGCCTTTCAGCAGCCGGTCAACGTCCGACTCGTCGGTGTAGGGGGCGATCCCGGCGCGGACCGCGCCCGTGTCGCCGAGGCCCAGCCTGCGGGAACACTCCAGCGCGTAGAAGGTGCTCGCCGGCGCGTTGACCCCGCGCTCGGCCAGGAGGCGGTAGGTGTCGGCGGGCGCGACATCGTCGAGGGTGAACAACGTGGTCGGGGTACGGCTGCGCCCCTCCGCGCCATACGTGGTCACCCCGGCGATCTCGGCCAGGCCGGTCTCGAGCCGTTCGAGCATGGCCCGCTCGTGCCCCTCGAGCGCGGCCATCGAACGGGCGAGCCGCTCGCGCCTGCTCCCCTCACCCGGCACGAGACCGGCGAGAAAGTCGACCGCCGCCGTGGTACCCGAGAGGAGCTCGTAGGGCAGCGTGCCCAGCTCGAACCGCTCGGGCACCGCGTCGCTCGAGGGCAGCAGCTTGTCGGGATGGATGGTCTCCAGGAGGGCGGGGTCCGCGGCGAGCACACCCAGGTGTGGGCCGAGAAACTTGTACGGCGAGCAGGCATAGAAGTCGGCGCCGAGCAGCCCGACGTCGATCAGGCTGTGCGGCGTCAGGTGCACCCCGTCGATGTAGAGGAGCGCCCCGGCCGCGTGCGCCCGCTCGGCGATCGCCGGGATGTCGGGACGGGTGCCCAGCAGGTTCGAGGCGGCCGTGACGGCGACGACCCTGGTGCGTTCGGTGAGCAGGTCCGCGACCGCGGCGACATCCAGTTCGCCGCTCCGCGGGTCGAAGTCGGCGCGGCGCACCGTGACGCCGCGCGCCTGCGCGGCCTGCACCCACGGCCGGATGTTCGCATCGTGGTCCAGCGTGGTGACCACGACCTCGTCGCCGGGCTGCCATTCCTTGGCCAGCGCGCGGGCCATGTCGTAGGTCAGCTGCGTCATGCTCCGGCCGAACACCATGCCGCCCGGCGTGCCCGCGAGCAGGTCGGCCATCGCCTGGCGCGCTTCGGTCACGATCTCGTCGGCACGACGCTCGGCCGCGGTCATGACCCCCCGGTTGGCGATGGCGGAGCGCAGCGTCCCGGCCACGGCGTCGGCGACCACGTCCGGGGTCTGCGAGCCGCCCGGCCCGTCGAAGTGCGCCGCCCCCTCTTCCAGCGCGGGAAAGTGCGCCCGTACGGCCGCCACGTCGTATGCCACAAAGCCTCCCGGATCACTCCTCGGACGGCCGGTCCCTCGTGTGACCGGCCCCTCGGACAACCACTTCCCCGGGGGACCGGCTCCGACTCCTCGACCGGCGGCCCGCGGGGCAACCGCTCTCTCGGGGACCCGGCTCCGCCCGACCCGCGCCGTACGGCCGCCTGCCCGGAGACCGCCTCCCTTGAGCCCGTCCAGCGGACGGCCCCGCTCCCCCACCACCCGGATGTAACACTTTCCGCATCATCAGGAAAGAAGGTTTGCTGAGATCATGACGGGCGTGATCAACTACGGTTGTCACATCCGGCGCGCATACCGTACGAACGGAACACGCCCCATGAACTCCTCACGCGAGCCAGACCGGCTCCCCGTGGACATCGGCGCCGACCGACCACACTCGGCCCGCATCTGGAACTACTGGCTGGGCGGGAAGGACAACTATCCCGCCGACCGGGACGCCGGGGACATGGTCGAGCAGCTCATTCCCGGCATCGTCGACTCCGCCCGCGCCGACCGGGCCTTCCTCGGCCGCTGCGTCCGTCACATGGTCGCCGAGGCCGGGATTCGCCAGTTCCTCGACATCGGAACGGGCCTGCCGACCTTCGACAACACCCATGAGGTCGCGCAACGGATCGCCCCGGAGAGCCGGATCGTCTACGTCGACAACGACCCGCTGGTGCTGGCGCACGCCCGTGCCCTGCTCGTCGGCACTCCGGAGGGCGCGACCAACTACATCGACGCCGACCTGCGCGAACCCGGCGGCATCCTGGAAATCGCCGCCGAGACACTCGACTTCACCGAACCCGTGGCGCTGATGCTGCTGGGCATCCTGCACCACATCGTCGACGACGACGAGGCCGAGCAGATCATGCGCGAGTTGGTCGACGCCGTGCCCTCCGGCAGCTACCTGGCGATCGCGCACGCCACCTCCGAGGTCCACGGCGACGCCATGGACGAGGCGATGCGGCGGTTCATGGAACGAGGCGGCACCCCGATCGTGTCCCGGGGCCGCACACACATCGCCAGGTTCTTCGAGGGCCTGGATCTACTGGAACCCGGCGTGGTCTCCTGCTCGAGATGGCGTCACGAGGGCGGCCCGTGGGGCGAGCCCGCCGAGGTGTCCCAGTTCTGCGGAGTCGCCAGAAAGCCGTAAACACACGGCCGTGACAGCCAGAGCACGTTGAGTCGTTTTTAACCCGGGGTCGCAGGTTCATGGCCGCGGTACGGCGTGCGCCACCTGATCGACAAAGAAAGAAGCCCTGGTAGAAGGCTTGTCGATCAAGACCAACCCATGCGCCAGAGGCGTCGGGTGTCGTCCTGCCGTACCGCGCCGCCGTTGTCACCCCAGACCTCGTTCTACCTGTCCGGTCTCATCCGCCGCCGCCGGACGATCGCGGACATCCCGCGCCCTCTGAAGACCGCCGGTCCGGTCACGCCTGCCGACAGGGCTACGCCGGTGACGGCGAGCGCGTCCGCGTGCCGCACAAGGGACGTCCGCGTGCCGCAAAAGGGCAGAAAGAAGCCCCCCTCGGAGAAGGGCGTCGACTCCGCCCACGCCAGGCTCCGCGGCCCCGGCGAGCGAGCGAATGCACGACCGAAGGCCCGGCACATTCGGAGAGCCGTCGTGTGACCGTCTGAAACGAGGCCCGCGACCTCGTCGACGGCAGGGCACCCACAAGTCTCAGACCCGGATCAATGGCTTCTCTCAAGCCGAGAGAAATGCGTTTACATTCGGTTAACAAAGGGCTGGCAATACCACAGATCACTTCCATCTTCCCAGGTCACGAAGCCCCGACCGTTCCACGATCCCGGTAATTTCATTCGATTCGAAAACGACCCGAATCGCCGCGATGTGACATGGGTCACACGACCTTTTTTCTCCGCCGGAATCTCGATTAAGATCTGAATTAAGTGCCGACCCGGCCGATTAATCATGCGAGCTCGGTGCGCCACAATGGCGTTAAGCCGCGAAAACCACTCCCCGGCATCACGCCGAAAGGACCTGACATGCCTGAACTGACCGGAAAAGTAGCCTTGATAACCGGTGGGGGCCGGGGAATCGGCGCCGAAATCGCTCGCCGTCTGGCCTCCCACGGGGCGGACGTCGCGGTGACCTACGTCCAGGACGAGAAGCGCGCGAACGGCGTCGTCGAGGAGATCGGTTCTCTGGGGAGGCGCGGCCTGGCCATCCAGGCGGACGCCGCCGACCATGAGGCCGCGGTCGCGGCCGTGGAACGGACGGCCGCCGAATTCGGCAGGCTCGACATCCTCGTCAACAACGCCGGCATCTGGGCCGGGGGGCCCTTCCAGGACGTGTCCCTGGAAGACTTCGACCGTGTCATCGCGGTGAACGTGCGGGCGGTGTTCGTCACCACCCAGGCCGCGACCCGGCACCTGGGCGAAGGCGGACGGATCATCAATGTGGGCAGCTGTCAGGGCGAACGGGTTTCCATGGTGGGCCAGAGCGTGTACTCGCTGACCAAGGCCGCGCTGACGGGATTCACCAAGGCGGTGGCCTTCGAGCTCGGTCCCCGAGGCATCACGGTCAATCTGATCGCACCGGGCCCCATCGCAACCGAGATGATCCCCGAGGACCCCGAGCTCGTCGAGCATCTTCGGGGGATCACCGCCGTCGGCCGCTTCGGAACCACCGCGGAGATCGCCGCGGTGGTCGCCTACCTGGCAGGTCCCGAGTCCGGATTCACCACGGGCACCACGTTCACCGTCGACGGTGGCGCCAACATCTGACGGCGGGCGGCGCACGGCCGGTCTCCGCATCGGACCCTTTTCCACGCCAGGATCGTCACCGAAACGCGAAACTTCACATCAGGCCACCGACGATCCCAGCGAAACCTAAGCGTTCCGGTGGTTCCCCGGGCATCTCACCGGATTCGGCGAAGAAGTCCCGAGGTCATGACTCTCCGGAGAGGTCCATTCAAAGGCGCTCATAAACCCGGCGAACCAGCCGGGCCGCTCCGGCCGGGTCGCCGGTCGTGTGATAGCGCCATCTGTTCCGCTCCCCGATCCACCGGAACCACTCCGACCCGGCCCACACGATCAGTCCCGGCGCGAGGCTGAGCATCGGATCGCCGGACCGCGTCAGGAACACGTCGCGTTCCTCGGTCGTCATCCCGAGCGCGTGGAGTTCCCTGCGCAGATCCGCCAGCGCCCGCCCAGCCATCACTGTGACGCCTCCGCCGCATGCCTCGGTGCCGGACTCCCCGTTCCCGGCGGCCTGTCCCGCACGTTCCCGTCGAAAGGGCCGGGCTCCGTCGCGGGATGGCCGCCGTACGGCGGCACCTGTCTCGACACCTCCTCCGCGCCTCCCGGCGAGGCCTTCTTCGAGGACGCGGCACGTGCGACGAGATACTCCATGTGCCTGACCGTGCTCTCCAGTTCCTGCGGGGTCGGCGCCTCGACGTGCGGCGCGGTGGCCAGGTGAACGGCCACCGGCATCGCCCAGAAGTTCCCGGTGTGCCGGCCGTACCAGACCGTCCAGTACGGCAGCCGCCGGGCCAGCTCCCGCGCCGCCGCCACGTTGCCCGCCGTTCGTTCGTCCACTGTGCGCGCCCACCTTCGCCACCGAAACCACCGACACCGCTAGAGAGGTCGCGCGACCGGCCGCGCCGGGTGGCAGCCGGTGGCGAGGGTGAACAGGCCGAGCGTCTTCATCTGCCCCGGACCAGGCAGTATCCGCTACCGAGGTGACATACCTGTCCACTTCCGGTCACCCAACCCGCCGATTCAGAAAGAACGCGTCATCGAGTGTTCACGGAGGGCGACAGTGGCCGCGGCGCCGGAACCCGCCGGAGACGGATCCTCAGGAGCGGAGTTCGGGGAACTGGTCGTCGCGCCATTCGGAGAGGGCCTCGCCCTCTGCGGCGGCCTGCTCCTCGCGGCCTCGCAACTCGACGCGGCGGATCTTGCCGGACACCGTTTTGGGCAGTCCGGAGAACTCCAGGCGGCGCACCCGCTGGTACGGCGCGAGCCTCTCGCGGGCGTGGCGCAGGATCGCCAGCGCGGTCTCCCTGTTCGCCTCCCACCCCGCCGCCAATGTGACGTACGCCTTCGGCACGGCGAGGCGGAGCTCGTCGGGCGCGGGCACAACGGCGGCCTCGGCCACGGCGGGATGCTCGATGAGCACGCTCTCCAGCTCGAAGGGGGAGATCTTGTAGTCGGAGGCCTTGAACACGTCGTCGGTGCGGCCGACGTAGAAGATGTAGCCGTCGGCGTCTCGGACGGCCACGTCACCGGTGTGATAGTAGCCACCGGCCATGGCCTCGGCGTTGCGCCGCTCATCGCCCTGGTAGCCGGTCATCAGCGAGACCGGCCGGGCGCTCAGGTCGACGCAGATCTCCCCCTCCTCGGCTTGTTCACCGGTGACGGGGTCGACCAGCACGACCGGCACCCCGGGCATGGGCAGGCCCATCGACCCCGGCTTGACCGGCATCCCCGGCACGTTGCCGACCGACAGCGTGATCTCGGTCTGGCCGAAGCCATCGCGGATCGTCAGCCCCCACTGGTCGCGGACCTGTTCGATCACCTCCGGGTTGAGCGGCTCCCCCGCGGAGACCACCTCTCTCAACCCTCCCGGTCCACCCGACAAATCCGCCTTTATCATCATCCGCCAGACCGTGGGCGGCGCACAGAACGTCGTCACCCCCGCCCTGCGGACCTGCTCAAGCAGGGCACCGGCGTCGAACCTGCCGTAGTTGTAGACGAAGATCGTCGCCTCAGCGATCCAGGGCGCGAAGAAACAACTCCAGGCGTGCTTGGCCCACCCCGGGGAGCTGATGTTCAGGTGCACGTCCCCTGGCCGCACCCCGATCCAGTAGGCCGTCGACAGGTGACCGACCGGGTAGGACACCTGGGTGTGCTCGACCAGCTTGGGCCTGCTCGTGGTCCCCGAGGTGAAGTACAGCAGCAGCGGGTCGTCGGGCGCGGTGCCCGGATGTGCCGCGGGAGGCGCGTCGAGGGCGTAGGCCTCGCGGTAGGGGACCCAGCCCGCGGGGGCGCCGTCCACGCAGATCCGGGTGTAGTCCCCCGGCACGTCCTCGAACTTGGCGGTGTCGGCGGCGTTGGCGATCACGAATCGGGCGCCGCCCCTGTCGATGCGGTCCGGCAGGTCGGCGGCCCCCAAAGCGGTGGTCGCGGGCAGGATCACCGCGCCCAGCTTCATCACGCCCAGCATCGCCTCCCACAGCTCGACCTGGTTGTCGAGCATGAGCATCACCCGGTCGCCCCGCGAGACCCCCAACGCCGCGAGAAAGGCCGCGACCTGGTCCGATCGCCGGGCCATCTCGTCGAAGGTGTGACGGACCTCGGAGCCGTCCTCCTCGACGACCCACAGCGCCGTACGGTCGTTGCCACGCGCGATGGCGTCGAACCAGTCGACCGCCCAGTTGAAGGGACCGTCGAACCGCGGCCAGGCGAACCGCCGAACCGCCTCCGCGTAGTCCCCGCCCAGCCCCAGCAGCAGATCACGTGCCTTGAGGTAGATCTCCGTGTTATCGCTGATCCCCATCGCACGACTCCTCTCAACGGCGCCGCAGACCACGGCGGCGCCACAGGCTCAGGCATCCCGTAACAGGGATGTCTCCGACCTCGGCCGTCCCGAACCGGTCTCCGGCCGGTTACCCGGATCACGTGCCCCGCACCGGCCGCGAGGGCCGGGACGAGGCCCTGACGCGCAAGCCCTCCTTACGGGCTTTCACGTCCGGGTGAACCGGCCGGGCCGCTTCGACGTCCTTGTGCGGGAGGCTACAACGGGCTCCCGCGTGAGAAGGAGTGGCGATGCGTGGATCGAAGGCCGCCGCCGTACTGGCTGCCGCGGGTGCGCTGGTGTTTTCCGCACCGGCGCAGGCACAGGCGCGGGTGGAGGCCGGCACGGCGGTGAAGCCGGCCGGCACGGTGCGCGAGGGAGCGCGGGGCGCCGTGGCGCAGCCGTCCAGCGTGGCGAACACGCTGTTCAAGGCCTGGCTGAGGGCCGATCGTGACGCGGCGTCCGCCGTCGCCACGCCCGCCGCGGTGAACACGCTGTTCGGATACCCCTACCGGGCGCCGGACCGGTTCGACGGCTGTACCGGCAACGCGTGCCGGTTCGTCCACACCAGTGTCCGCGTGCCGGGCGGCCTCAACGGGATCCTGATGATCGTTTCGGGACCGAAGGTGACCAAGGTCTACGAGTCACGGCATGTCACGGTCGCCGACAAGGCCGCGAAGTACCTCTTCGGCGCCTGGAAGGCGGGCGACAGGAACCGCGGCCTGGAGATCGCGTCCGCCAAGGCGGTGGGAACGCTGTTCCGGACCAGGTACGGCGGCGTCGGCTACACCTTCCAGGGATGCGAGCCCGAGCGCGGCGGCAAGCGGTGCGCCTACTCCTACGAGGGCGGCGCCATGTTCATGCACACGCGCAGGGTGTCGGCGGGGGCGGGCTACTGGGTCGAGTCGATCGACTACATCGCGGACTGACAGCGGACTGACAGCGGACTGACAAGGGTGCGGGAACGGCCGTACGCGCCGTCCCCGCACCAGGCCGGTGCTCGCCGCCCCTTTCAGGTCGCGATTCCCTGCTTTCCGTTGGGCTTTCCGTTGGGCTTTCCGTTGGCCTTCGCCGCGGGCTCGGGACCGGGCTCGGGATCAGACCGGGGAGCGGGCTTGGGCCTGGGCCCGCGGCGGAAGCGCTCCTTCGTGCGCTCGAAGACGGTGTACAGCGTCGGCACGAGCACCAGGGTGAGCAGCGTGGACGAGACGAGTCCGCCGATCACCACGATGGCCAGCGCCTGGGAGATGAACCCGCCGGAGCCCGTCAGGCCGACGGCCATCGGGACGAGCGCGCAGACCGTGGCCAGGGCCGTCATCAGGATGGGCCGCAGCCGCCTGCGGCCGCCCTCGAGTACGGCCTCGACGACACCGAGCCCCTGAGCCCGGTACTGGTTGATCAGGTCGATCAGGACGATCGCGTTGGTGACCACGATGCCGATCAGCATCAGCATGCCGATCAGCGCCGAGACGCCCAGCGGGGTGTCGGTCACCCGCAGCGCCACGATGGCCCCGGTCGCGGCGAACGGGATGGAGACCAGCAGGATGATCGGCTGCACGACACTCCTGAACGTCGCGACCATGACCATGAAGACGATCGCGATCGCGGCGATCATGGCCACCCCGAGCTGGTTGAACGCATCCTGCTGGTCGGCGCTGGCGCCGCCGATGCTGTAGGTCACCCCGGAGGGAAGGGACAGGCTCTTCAGCTTCCTGGTCAGCCCCGCGGTGATGTTGCCCAGGTTGCCGCTGTCCGCGGTGCCCGTGACGACCGCGGTGCGGTCGCCGTCGGTCCGGGTGATCTCCTGGGGGCCGTCCACCTTCTTCACTGAGGCGACCTCTGACAGCTTCACCTCGGAGCCGGTCGATGTCGGCAGCTCCAGGTCCTTGATGGCGCCGATGTCGTCGGGAGAGGCGTCCCCCCTGAGCAGGATGTCGCTGGCCCTGCCGTCGACGTTCATCTCACCGATCGGCCTGCCCTGCAACTGCTGGGCGACCACCTGGCCGATCTGCGCCTCGCTGAGTCCGTGCTTGGCCGCGTCCTCCCGGTTGACCGACACCTGGACGCGGGGCGCGCTGTCGGCCAGGTTGGAGCTGACGTCCCGCACACCGGTGACCGAGCCCATCGCGGTCGCGACGGCCTCGCCGCCGGTCTTCAGATCGTCGGCGTCCGTGCCGTACACGATGACCTTGAGCTGGTCGGAGGGGGTGACGCCGCCGCCCTGCGGGCCGCCGACCGTGATATCCCCGATGCCGGGCAGGGATGCCAGTCTGTCGCGCAGGGTCTGCTCCAGCGTGGGGGTCGCGCGGTAGTCCTTGACGGTCAGCGAGTACGACGCGGTGCTCGTGCCGTTGCCCCCCAGGCTGCGCAGACCGCCCGAGCCGACGTTGACCTGGTAGGACCTGACCCCCTCCACCGAGCCGAGCACCTGCTCGACCTTCTTCGCCGCGGCGTCCGTCGTGGTCAGGTCGGTGCCGGGCGCCATCCGCTGCGTGATCGTGATGGTGTCCCTGCCGGTCGAGTTGAGGAGGTTGGTCCTCAGGCCGGGCAGCAGGGTCCCCGAGCCCGCGAGGATGGCGATCCCGAGCACCAGGGTGACGAAGCGGAACCGGGTGGCGAAGCGCAGCACCGGCAGATACATCCGCTGCAGCGGGCTGCGCAGCTCACGGTCCCGTACGGCCTGCGCCTCCTGGAGCGAGAGCGGACGCGACTTGAGGAACCAATAGGCCAGCACGGGGATCACGGTGAGCGAGACCAGCAGTGAGGCGACGAGCGCCACCGAGACGGTGACCGCGAACGAGGCGAACAACTCTCCCACCAGGCCGCTGACGAACGCGATCGGCAGGAACACCACGACCGTGGTCACCGTCGACGCGGTGACCGCGCTGGCCACCTCGCGCACCGCGGCCAGGATGGCGTCGCGTTTCGGCTCGCCGTACCCGAGGTGGCGTTTGATGTTCTCCAGCACCACGATCGAGTCGTCGACGACCCGGCCGACCGCGATGGTGAGCGCGCCGAGAGTCAGCAGGTTGAGCGAGTAGTTGAAGCCGGAGAGCGCGATGAGTGCGATGACCAGTGACAGCGGGATCGACAGCGCGGTCACGAGGGTCGAGCGCAGCGACAACAGGAAGACCAGGATGACGAGGACCGCGAACGCGAGGCCGAGCAGTCCCTCCGTCGTGAGGTCCTCGATCGAGCGCTCGACGTACGGCGCCTGGTCGTAGACCACGTTGATCTCCGAGCCCTTGCCGAGCCGCGCGGCCCAGTCGGAGATCTTGCCTCGGACCTCGTGGGAGATGGCGACGACGTTGCCGTCGTCACCCATCTTGATCGAGACACCCAGGCTGGGCCTGCCGTTCGTCCTGGTCAGCGTGGTGGCTTCGGCGTCCTTCACCGTGACGTCGGCGACGTCGTCGAGCTTGACGGCCTCGAGCTTGGGCTGCGGCGGCTTCGGCGCGGGGCGCGCTCCCTGACGGCCCGCGCCGGCCGCCGGGGCGACCGGAGCCGGCGGGACCGTCCGGGTGAGGTAGAGGTTTCGCAGGTCCTTGGCCGTCCCGATCCGGTTGCCGATCTGCACGGTCATGGCCGTGCCCTTCTCGGTGAGCGTCCCCGCGGGGAGCGACAGGCCGTTGGCCTCGAGCAGCGCCGGGATCGCGGTGACCGGGATCCCCTTCTTCTTGAGCTCGTCGTCGTCCGGCGTGATCTCCACGACCTTCCCCCGGGAGCCGGTGACGGTCGCCTCTCGCACCCCGTCGAACCCCTGGATCTCGGGGACCACGATCTTTTCCAGCTTGTCGAACATCTCACGCTGGTCGCCGCCGTCCCCCACGGCGAGGACAAGCGCCGGGAAGTCGTCGGTGCTGCCCGCCCGCACCTGCGGATTGACGCCGTCGGGCAGCGTGGCGTCCAGACGGCCGACCGCCTCCTCGATCTCACGGACCGAGGCGTCGATGTCGGTGCCGTAGTCGAAGGCGACCTGGACCCGGGCGAACCCGTCGGTCGAGGTCGAGGTCGTCTCGGTGATGCCCTGGATGCCCCTGAGGCTGTCCTCGATCGGCTCGGTCACCTCCTCCTCGACGATCTCCGGGGAGGCACCCGCGTAGGCCGCGCCGATCGTGGCGTTGGGAAACTCCAGCGACGGCAGCAACTGCTGCTTCAACGAGGGGATCGTGTACGCCCCGAAAGCGCTGATCACCAGCGCGATCATAATCACGAGGCTGCGGTTGGCGAGGCTCAACCTGGCCAGTGCGGTCATTATGGATTGCGCTCCTCACATCAATGATGTCCGTTACGGCGACACGTCACCTGTCCTAAATTAACAGCTTTCGTGATAGACAGTCAGGAATTCAGAAAAGGAAGACGACATAAGCCGTCATTCCCCTCTTTGGCACCTACCTTCACCATTCATCCATCGAACCCACGAAGGCCGTACCATAAATCCTGATCATCGATGGCCCGGGAGCGGGGCTCCCGGGCCGACGCGCCTTCCGTGCTCCATCAGACACCTGTGAAGATAAGAGAAGCGTTATGTCCCCCGAATCCGAATGAATTGCTGAGCACCCCGACAGGCCCGGCCCCGGGCAGCGGACGCGGCTCACCGCGGGCGACGTCTGCCACGATGGCGCTGTCGAGTTCGTCGAGGTTCGCCGTGGGGTGGATCATCCTGTCGTACAGGGTGCGGACGGCCACGACCGACGCGACGCCCCCGGCTCCCCCGAGAAGATGCCCCGTCATCGACTTGGTCGCGGTCAGCACGGGGTGGTCGCCGAGGACCTTGCGGATCGCGGTGACCTCCATGACGTCCCCCGCGGGGGTCGAGGTGGCGTGCGCGTTCACGTGCACCACGTCGGAGGGCGACAGGTCCGCGTCGGCGATCGCCCTGCGCATCGACAGCACCGCCCCCTCGCCGGAGGGGTTCGGCTTGGCGATGTGGTAGGCGTCGCCCGAGCATCCAGCTCCCGCGGCCTCGGCGTAGACACGGATACCACGCGCCCGCGCGTGCTCCTCCGCCTCCAGCACGACGATCCCGGCTCCCTCACCGAGCACGAACCCGTCCCTCTCCTTGTCGAAGGGTCGGGACGCGCGCGCCGGATCGTCGTTGCGGGTCGACAGCGCGTGCATCGCCGCGAACGCCACCAGGGTCAGCGGATGGATCACCGCCTCCGTCCCGCCCGCCAGGATGACGTCGGCCCTGCCCAGCCGGATCATGTCGATCCCGTAGGCGACGGCGTCCGCGCCGGACGCGCAGGCGCTCACCATCCCGTGGACTCCCGCCATCGCCCGAAACTCAAGCCCGATCCATCCGGCGGGGCCGTTCGGCATGAGCTTGGGCACCGTGAGCGGCGAGACGCTCTGCCAGCCGTTCTCACGGTAGGAGTCATAGGCGGAGATCGTCGTCATGACACCGCCGATGCCGCTGGCGACGACCACGCCGAGGCGTTCCGGATCGACCCCGCCCTCCCCGAGCCCGGCGTCCGCCCACGCTTCGCGAGCGGCGACGAGCCCGAACTGCTCGCACCGGTCCAGCCTGCGGACCTCGATGCGGGAGAGCGTCTCGGCCGGGTCGACGGCGGCCTTGGCGGCGATGGTCACCGGCGAGTCGGTCACCCACCCGCCGCCGAGGCCGCTCACGCCGGAACGGCCTTCGAGGAGTGCCGACCAGGTGGTGGCGACGTCTCCGCCGACCGGAGTGGTCGCCCCGAGCCCGGTGACCATCACACGCCGGCGACCGCCCCTCACCGCGCGACCTCTTGCTCCTGCTGGATGTAGGCGACGATGTCCTTGACCGTCGACAGCTCCCTGAGCCGCTCGTCGGGGATCTCGATGCCGAACTTGGAATGCGCCTCGACAAGGATCTCCGCCATGGCCAGCGAGTCGATGTCGAGGTCCTGGACGAAGCGCTTGTCCAGCGTGACCTCCGCGGCGGGGATGTCGGTCACCTCATAGACGATCATTCCGAGGGCGCCGACGATCTCCTGCTCGGTGAGAGACATGTGTTTTTCCTTTCGGGAAGGCCGGGGGATTTCCCCGGCTCCGGGGGTGTGAAGGCAGGCCGCGACCGGTCGCGCGGCCTTCCCGACAGGGAGTGGGCGGATTCAGCCCGCACGGCGCGCCGTGAGGGCGGGTTTCCTGAAAACATTCCTTCGCCGCGGGCACGGCGCGTTCTTCTGGGCACGGAGGCCGTCTTCTCCGAAGAATGCGTACGGCGGCTCCAGCGGCCGGTTTCCCGCACGCCGCGACGACTCCCGCGGATGTACCGTCATTCAGGAGAAGCGGAGAAAACGCCTCGGGCGATTCCACGGCCGAGGAAAAGCGGCGCGTCCGCGCACCGGCCTCACCGGTCCCCCCTTCACGTGACATCGGGGGCTCGCGTCATGCGCCGGACCGACGGGATCAGCAACAGGCACAGGCAGCTCGCCGCGGCCAGGGCGGAGGCCAGGTACAGGACCTCGCGCAGGCCGGTGAGCATCGTCAGCGGGCCGACCAGCATCCTGCCGAGCGGAATGCTGATCATCGAACCGGCGACGTCGTACGCGGCGACCCGGCTCAGCGCGTCCGCGGGCACCCGCGTCTGCACGGTCGTCGCCCACATGACGCTCCAGAAGGCGAAGCCGGTGCCGCCGCCGACGGCGGCCAGAACCAGCACGGGCAGTGACATCCCCGCCGCCACGGTGAAGGGCACCGGGACGAACAACAGCAGGCCCGCCGCGCCGACGGCCAGGGGCCGCGCCGGTTTGAGCCACAGGCCGAGCAGCCCGCCGATGATCATTCCGCCGCCGAAGGCGGAGGTGGTCACGCCGTACCCCACGGGACCGTGCAGGGACGTCACGAGGTCCGTGCTGATCGTCATGAAGGGCCCGAAGACCAGCAGGCCGAACAGCGTCCACACCAGCAGGACGCTCCAGAGCCAGGTGCGGGACCGGAACTCCTGCCAGCCCTCGCGCAGTTCGCGCAGCAGTGTGGCGTGGGCGGCCGGGGCGTCGGCGCGGCCTCCGCGCACCGCGTACAGGCAGGCGGCGCTGACCGCGAAGGTCACCGCGTTGACGGTGAAGACCGCGCTCACCCCGATGGCGACGGTCAGCGCGCCGGCCAGGCTGGGACCCGCGAGCGTGGTGACGGCCTGCGACAGGCGCAGGGCCGCGTTCGACCGCTGGACGTCCCCGGCCAGCTGCGGCACGATGGCGGTCGCCCCCGGCTGGAACAGGCCGCCCGCGCAGCCGCTCATGGTCGACAGCGCCACGATCAGCATCAGGTCGGGCGTCCTGACGGCGAACAGGCTCGCCATCACGATCTGGAGGACCACTCTGACCGTGTCGGAGCCGATCATCACCCGGCGCGGGGTGTGCCGGTGAGCGAGCACCCCTCCGAAGGGCAGCGTCAGCGCCATCGCGCCGAGCTGGGCGCCCAGCACATAGCCGATGCCGCCCACCCCGTGACCGGCCTTCAGCACGGCGAGCGACAGCGTGATCGGAACCATCGCCCCGCCGGACAGGGACACGGTGCGCCCGACGAAGTAGAGCGTGAAGTCCCGTGTCCAGAGTCCGGAGGGCCGGACCTCCTGTACGACCTCAGACACGGGCCGCTCGCACGACGCCGTCGGCCGAGGGGAAGAGCGCGCCGATCCGGCCGGGGGTCTCCGGCGAGCCGAGTTCCTCGCGCCCGAGGCGCAGAGTCGGCTCGACCCGCCGCAGCAGACGCGCGCGGGCGGGGTGCGCCCGCCCGCCACCGGTGATGTTGAGCAGCACGGAGGCGCCCGAGGACACCTCACCGCCCGCGACGGCTTCACGCAGGCAGGCGAGCGCGACCGAGGCCGCAGGCTCGATGTCGATCCCCTCCGTCTCCAGGAAGAGCTCCGCCGCCGCGCGCGCCGAGGCGTGGTCCGCGACCAGGACGCGCCCTCCGCTCTCCGCCAGCGCGTCCCTGATCCCGCCGCGCACGAAGTAGGGCGGGTTCCTGTTGGTGAGCTCGTCGGCGTAGACGTCACGGGCCGCGTGCCCCCGGCCGACGGAACCGAACCTCCACAGATCCCTGACCGGGGCGTAGGAGGCGTTCTGGCACATGAGCAGGCGGGGCCGCGCCTGGCCGTACTCTCCCGAGGCGATCAGCCTGCCCGCCGCCTCGTGGACCGCTATCGCCCCGACCGCGCTGCCGACGGCCTGAACGTAGAACTCCGGCAGCCTGCCCATCGTCTCCGCCGCGGACAACAGGACCGTGGCGAGGCCGTCCCTCCTGGCGACGTTCCACGCGCCGCCGACGGCCTGGAACCCGGGCAGGCGGGAGACCCTCTCCCCCAGCCCGATCGCGTCGTCGTAGTCGCCGCCGGTCAGGGCGACGAGCCGTACGGCGGACGGAAGCTCCGTCTCCGAGGCGAGCCGGTGCAGGCCGCGTTCCGGCACGATGATCACGCACTCCCCGCCGGTCTGCGCGAAGACCGAGGCGAAGGCGGCGCCCGTATTGCCGACCGAGGGGATGACCAGGATCGGCGGCCTGTCCGGCAGCCTGCCCAGGACGGTGTACGCCTCGAGTTCCTTGAACGTGGCGCTGCGCAGGTGGGCGCCGCGTTCGGGCCAGTATCCGTTGAAGGCGATCCAGAGGTCGCGCAGTCCCAGCGCGCGCCCCAGGCGTTCGCCGCGGGACACGATGGTGCCGCCCGCCCCCGCGAGGGTCCGGGTGATGGGCAGCCACCTCCGATACCGGTAGAGGCCGTCGGAGTCGGGGCAGACCGTCAGCCTGCTCTCCTGGTATCCCGTGCGCAGGAAGGCGGCCGGGTGGTCCTCCCCACAGGTCAGGACCAGCCCGTCGTCAGCCGTCCGCCGATGGCAGACGGGACAGATCAGGGTGTAGTGCCGCTGCGGATGTCCCGGGGTCATGATGTCTTCCCCTCCGGTCGGGGCGAGCCCGCCCCGCCGGGCGGGCGGGCGGGCCCCCTCGGCCGGTCGCGCGGCGTCCTGCGGGCGGGGGCGCTCCTCGGTGGACACCCCGCGAGCCTCATCTCGCATCGTGGTCCTGTGCCCGTTCCCGCTCGACCGCGGTGTAGAGCGCCTTGATGTTGCCGCTGCCGAAGGTGAGCGCCCCCGCCCGTTCGATGACCTCGAAGAAGAGCGTCCCCCGCTCGTGGACGGACCGGGTGAAGATCTGGAAGAGCTGGCCCGAGTGGTCGGCGTCCACGAGGATGCCCAGTTCGCGCAGCTCCACGAGCGGGTGCCGGTCGAGCGTCAGCCGCTCGCCGACCAGGTCGTAGTAGGTCTCGGGGGTCTTGAGGAACCCGACCCCCCGCGAACCCAGCGCGCGGACGCTGCCGACGATGTCGTCGGAGGTGAAGGCGATGTGCTGCACGCCGCCTCCGCCGTGTCTGGCGAGGAAGTCGTCGATCTGGCCCGGCTCGTGGCCGAGGTCGGGCTCCATCATCGTCAGGGTCACCGTGCCGGAGCGGCTCTGCACCACCTGGGAGTTCATCGCCTGGTCGCCGACGACGACGTGCTCCTCGAAGATCATCTCGAAATCCAGGACCCGTTCGTAGAACTCGACCGCGGGCTTGAGGGAGTCGGGGGGCACGCAGACCGCGAAGTGGTCGATCTCCCGCAGCCCGGTGTCCGCCCGGCCGCCCCGCGTATCGGCCGCGGTGAGGCCGGGAAGGGCCCAGGGGTCCATGGTGTCCGGGCGCCGCACGAAGGTGTGGGTGACGCCGCCGAACCCGCCGATCGTCGCGGTGACGATCCCGTCCCGCTCGACCGGCGGGGCGACCGCCTCCGCTCCCCTGCCGACGGCTTCGGCGAACGCGGCGGCCGCGTCGTCGACCCGCACGGCGATGTCGGCGACCCCGTCGCCGTGTTCGCGCACGTAGCCCGGGTCCTCGGCCAGGAGCAGCCTGATCCGGCCGCCGCCGAGCGCCGCGCACGCCGTCCCCTCCGCGTGAACGGCGAACCCGTAGCCGTCGGTGAAACCGGAGACCGCTGTGCCCAGGTCTCCGACGGCGAACCTGACATGGTCTAGCTGAAGCTCAGTGAACGCGTCCGACCGATCTCGTCGCATGACGGTGCTCCCCAGTTAGGACTTGCCGCGCGGGCACGCGCCCAGCCCGGCTCATGGCTGAACGTCGATCAGGCTCTTGGGCCGCATGTCGGTCCACAGCTCGGTGACACGGTCCAGGCAGGCCTGCCGCCCGTCGGGGCCGTGCGCGACCGTCCAGCCCGCGGGGACCTCGGCGAACTCCGGCCACAGCGAGTACTGGCCCTCGTCGTTGACGAGCACGAGGTAGGAACCGTTTTCTTCCTCGAACGGATTGGACAAGGAACGTCACTTCCTCTCTGATGTCACTGATCTGATGTCACCGATGCGACAGGTGCCGTGGGTGTCGCCGCCGGATCCGTCTCCGGCGTGTCCGCCTCCGCCTCCGCCAGCTCGGCGGCGACGATGGCGGAGACGACCTCGAGCGGCCCGGGAAGCGTCATCTCGTGGTGCGCGCACGCGACCTCGTGGGTCAGGACCGGCCGGGTGGTGTGCGGCGTCCACGCCTTGGCGGCCTCCGCCTGCCCGCGCCCGGCCGCGGCGGCCACATGCACGAGCCGCCCGTCGAAGAGTCCCGGCCGGAACGCGTGCGCGGCCTGCACGCTCGCCCGGTAGACGGCGGCCACCGCCTCCAGCAGGTCCTCGTGCCCGCTCTGCCAGGTCAGGCCGCCCTCCCGCCACAGCGCGTCCGCGCCGAGGTCGGCCCCGAGGTCCGCGGCGGGGGGAGGCGGCTCGCCGTCGAGTGGGTAGGCGTCCAGCAGCGCCAGCAGTCCCACCGGCTCGCCCTCCTGCCGGAGCCGTACCGCGACCTCGTGCGCGACGATCCCTCCGACCGACCAGCCGAGCAGGTGGTACGGCCCGTGCGGCCGCACGGCGCGAATCCTCGCCACGTAGGCGTCGGCCATCTCCTCGACCGAGGAGGCGGGCCTGCCGCCGTCGATCCCCGGTGCCTGCAGCCCGTAGATCGGGCGCCCCTGCGGCAGGCTCCCGGCGAGCCCGGCGAAGCACCAGGACAGCCCTGCCGCGGGAGGCAGGCAGAACAGCGGTGGCGCCGTCCCCTCCGCCCTGATCGGGAAGACGGCGTCGATCTCTCCTTCCCGGATCTCGCCGCGCGGCGCCCGGGTTTCCTCGCCCAGCGCCGCCGCCAGCTCGGCCGGGCTCTGCGCCAGGAAGAGCGTCCTGAGCGCGAGCTCGGCGCCGAAGACCTCGCGGACGCGCGTCACCAGCCGCATCGCGAGCAGCGAGTGACCGCCCAGCTCGAAGAACCGGTCGTGCGGGCCGACCGGGGAGATCCCGAGGACCTCGGCGAACATCGCGCACAGCAGGGCCTCGCGCGGGCTCCCTGCCTCCCCTGGGGCGTGTCCGCGCGTGGCCTCCGGGGCGGGGAGTGCCCTGCGGTCCAGCTTTCCGCTGGGCGTCAGCGGCAGCGCGTCCAGCCGTACCAGCGTGCCGGGGACCATGTGGTGCGGTAGTTCCGCGGCCAGCCGCTCGCGTGTCCGCGCCACGTCGACGTCGGCTCCGGCGACCGGCACCACGTAGCCGACCAGGCGGCGGTCGCCGGGACGGTCCTCGCGGACCATGACCGCCGCGCTCGCCACGGCGGGCTCGCGCAGGAGCGCGGCCTCGACCTCGCCGGGCTCGACTCTGAAGCCGCGGAGCTTGATCTGCCGGTCCGCCCTGCCCGCGAAGTGCAGGTCGCCGGAAGCGTCCCAGCGTGCCAGGTCCCCGGTCCGGTACATCCGCTCGCCGGGCGCGCCGTACGGGTCGGCGACGAAACGCTGGGCGGTCAGCTCCGGGCGGCGCAGGTAGCCGCGGGCGAGTCCGGGCCCGGTGACGTACAGCTCTCCCACGGTGCCCGGCGGAACGGGCCGCAGGGCCGCGTCCAGCACGTAGACCCTGGCGCCTGAGACGGGTCTTCCGATCGGGTGGCCCGGTCCGGTCAGGGGGGCGCTCATCGCGGCGCACACCGTGGTCTCCGTCGGGCCGTACGCGTTGATCATCCTGCGGCCCCGTGACCACCGCTCCGCCGTCGTCGCAGGCACCGTCTCGCCCGCGACGGCCAGCGTGGTCACCGAGGCGAGAGCGGCGGGCTCGAGCAGGGCGAGCGCGCTGGGCGGCAACGTGACGTGCGTCACCTCGAACCGCTCGATCAGGGCGGTCAGCGGGAAGCCGGGCATCAGGTCCTCCGCGGGGGCGACCACCAGGGCCGCGCCCGCGAGCAGAGTCACGGCCAGCTCGGCGAAGGCGGCGTCGAAGCTCGGGGAGGCGAACTGCAGGACCCGGCTGTCCCGGGTGACGGCGAACCGCTCGATCTGCGACGCGACCAGGTCCGGCACGCCCGTGTGCGTCACGACCACGCCCCTCGGCCTGCCGGTCGACCCCGACGTGTAGATGACGTAGGCCGGATGCGAGGGCAGCAGCGGGCAGCGGCGGTCGGCGTCGGTCGGCGGGTACGCAGGACGGGCGCCGATGAGGTCCTCGGTCACAGGCTCGTCCAGCAGGACCGTGGCCGGCGGGAGCCTCAGGGCGGCCGCGGTCTCCCGGTCGGAGAGCACCAGGTCGGGGGCGGCGCCGTTCAGCATGCCCTGGATCCGCCGCGCCGGGTACTCGGGGTCGATCGGGAGGTAGGCGCCACCGGCCTTGAGCACGGCGAGGACCGCGACCGGCCAGTGGGCGGAACGGGGCAGTGCGATCGCGACGATCCGCTCCGGCCCGGCTCCCAGGCCGATCAGGTGGTGGGCGAGCCGGTTGGCGCGCGCGTCGAGCTCGGCGTAACTGAGCGTCAGGCCGTCGGAGATCAGAGCCGTGCCCTCGGGGCGGGCCGCGACCCCGGCCTCGAACAGCTCGGGCAGCGTCTCCTCTCCCGCCCGCGCCGACGGAGCCGGGTGGCGTGGGAGCAACCGCTCCAGCTCGTGGTCGCCGAGGAGCCGGATCTCCCCGATCCTGACCGCCGGGTCGGCCGCGACGGCCTCGACGAGGACGCGGAGCCGTTCCACGACGGCCTGGGCCGTACCTGCGTCGAACAGCTCGGTCGCGTAGACGAGGGCGGCCCGCAGGCCGTCGGGCCGCCCGTCGGGCGTGAACAGCTCGGTGAACCCGAACTCCAGGTCGAACTTGGCCGCCGAAGCGCTCGCCTGGAGGGGTTCGGCGCGCAGCGCGCCCATCTCGGCCCGCGCGGGCGCGGCGCGCTGCACCGCCAGCAGGACCTGGAACAGCGGGTGGCTGGACAGCGTGCGCTCCGGCTTGAGCGCCTCGACCAGATGCTCGAACGGCACGTCCTGGTTGGCGTACGCGGCCAGGGCCGTCTCACGGACCCGGACCAGCAGGTCGGCGAAGCCCGGGTCGCCCGAGGTGTCGACGGGCAGCGCCAGCGTGTTGGCGAAGAATCCGACGAGGTCCTCGGTCGCCTCGTCGGTACGGCCCGCGACGGGGCTTCCCACGACGATGTCCGTGCCGCCACCCAGCCTGGTGAGCAGGGCGGCCAGGGCGGCGTGCAGCACCATGAACACACTGGCGTCGTGCTCACGGGCCAGCGCGACGAGCCGCCGGTGTAGCTCGGCGCCGTAATCCAGGACGATCTCCGCACCGCGGTGGCTCGCCACGGCGGGCCTCGGCCGGTCCGCGGGCAGCGGCAGCTCGGGGGGCGCCGCGGCGAGCGCCGCCTTCCAGAACGCGAGCCCACGGGTGAGGAGGCTCTCCGGGTCGGCCGGATCGCCGAGCAGCTCGCGCTGCCACAGCGCGTAGTCGGCGTACTGCACCGGCAGCGGCCGCCAGCCGGGGGCCGAGCCCGCGGCCCTGGCCAGGTAGGCGGTGGTCAGGTCCCGGTTGAGCGGCCCGAGCGACCACCCGTCCGCGGCGATGTGGTGGAACACGAGCACCAGCACGTGTTCCGACGGTGAGAGGGCCAGCAGCGTAGCGCGCACCGGCGGTTCTGAGGTGAGGTCGAAGCCCTTGGTGACGATCGCGGAGACCGCGTCGCGCAGGCCGTCCGCCTCGCACCCGACCATCTGCAGGTCAGGCCGGGCTCCTTCGAGGACCTCCTGGTACGGCTCGCCGTCCGCCTCGGGGAAGATCGTGCGCAGCGACTCGTGGCGGCCGGCCACGTCGCCGAGCGCGGCGGCGAGGGCTCCGTGGTCCAGCTCTCCCGTCAGGCGCGTGACCAACGGCAGGTTGTAGGCGGCGCCGTCCGGGTCGAGCCGGTTCAGGAACCACAGCCGGCGCTGGCCGAAGGACAGCGGCACCCGCGCGGGCCGCTCGCGACGGCGCAGCACGGCCTGTGCCGTTCCGGCCATGTCCAGTGTCGCCAGCAGCCCGTTGGCGGTGGGCGACTCGAACACGGCGCGGACGCTCAGCTCCGCGCCGAAGGCGGTCCTGACCCTGCTCACGAGCCGCATGGCCAGCAGCGAGTGGCCGCCCAGCTCGAAGAAGTCATCGTCGGGGTCCGCGTCGGGAACGTCGAGGACCGCGGCGAACAGGCCGCACATGAGGTCCTGCTGCGGGGTCCGCGTCCTGCGCGGCCCCGCCTCACCGCCGGGCAGGCCCCACGTCTCCTCTCCGGCAAGCGGTCCCGTCTCATCGCCGGGCAGCGGCCGTGTCCTCCCGCCGAAGGAGGGCGCGGGCAGGGCGTCGCGGTCCAGTTTCCCGTTCGGGGTCAGCGGGAGCGCGCCGAGCGGCACGACCGCGCTCGGCACCAGGTGTTCCGGCAGCGTGCGGGAGAGCCTGCGGCGCAGGGCCGCCGGGTCCGTCTCCGTCCCGGGGTCGGGCACCACGTATCCGACCAGCCGCGGCTCACCCGCCCCGTCGTCCCCGCGGACCGTGACCACGGCCTGCGCCACGCCGGGGCAGGCGGCGAGGGCGGCCTCGACCTCTCCCGGCTCGATGCGGAACCCGCGGATCTTCACCTGCTGGTCGGCCCTGCCCAGGTAGTCCAGGTTCCCGTCGCGGCGCCACCTCGCCAGGTCGCCGGTCCGGTACATGCGTGCCCCCGGTGGACCGAACGGGTCCGCGACGAACCGCTCCGCGGTCCGCGCGGGGCGGTTCAGGTATCCGCGCGCGAGCCCTTCACCCGCCAGGTACAACTCGCCGCGGACCCCGGCGGGCACCGGGCGCAGGTTCGCGTCCAGGACGTAGGTCCTGGTGTTCGGCAGCGGCCTGCCGATCGGCGGCGCCGCCACCACCGTCTCCCCCGAGGAGAACCAGGCGGTCGCGTACACCGTGGCCTCGGTCGGGCCGTAGATGTTGGCGAGACGTCCGCCGGGAAGCCAGGCGCCCACCTTGGCGGCCACCTGCCCGGACAGGGCCTCTCCCGCCAGCACCACGGTGCCGTCGAGGACGGTGTCCGGACGTGCCCCGGAGGCGAGCGTCGCGAGGACGGAGGGAACCCCGCTGAGGAGCGTGCCGGACCACGGCCTGTCGGCCAGTGCGAGGGCGTCCTCGACCAGGTCGATCCGGCCGCCCGCGAGCAGCGGGGCGAAGATCTCGAAGACCGAGACGTCGAAGCTGAAGGAGGTCGAGGCGAGCACCCGGGCGAGGCCGTCCCCGCCGAAGGTGTCCAGTGCCCACCTGACCAGGTTCAGCATGCCGCGCCGAGAGACCACGACCCCCTTCGGGGTGCCCGTCGACCCGGACGTGTAGATCGTGTAGGCGGCGTTGAGCGGGTTGAGGCCGTCGGCGACGACGTCGTGGGACGGCTGGGCGGTCACGGCCGCGGCGACCTCGGGATCGTCCAGGTCCACCTCCGGCACGGCGACGACCGCGGAACCGTCCAGGCCCCTCGGCACGGCGATGGCCACGGAACCGTCCAGGTCCCTCGGCGCGACGACGGCCGCGGAACCGTCCGGGGCCGCCTTTTCCACCGTCCTCTCCCCCGTCGTGCCGCCGCCGTGGGTGAGCAGCAGGACAGGGCGTGCGTCCGCCAGCACCCAGGCGATCCGGTCCGCGGGGTTGCGCGGGTCGATCGGCAGGTACCCGGCGCCGGTCTTCAGCACCGCCAGCAGGGCGACCACCGTCTCCGCGGTGCGCGGCAGCGCGAGAGCGACGCACGTCTCAGGTCCGGCGCCGAGCCCGGCGAGGTGGCGGGCCAGCCGGTTGGCGCGCGCGTTCAGCTCCGCGTAGGTCAGCTCCCGCCCGTCGCAGCCGACGGCGACCGAGCCGGGGGTCTCGGCGGCCCGCGCGGCGAAGAGGTCGGCGTAGTCCCACTCGGGGATCTCCGCGGCGGCGCCGTACCCCAGCGCCAGCAGGTTAAGCCGCTCAGGCCCGTCCAGGATCTCGGCGTCGGCGACGGGCCGTTCCGGGTCGGCGGTGACCTGCTCGAGCAGACGGCGCAGCCTGGCCGCCAGCTCGGCGGCGGTCGCGTGCTCGAACAGGTCGCGGCTGTACTCCAGGCGTCCGCGCAGCCCGGCGGGACGGCCGCTCGCGTCGAACCGCTCCCTGAGGTGGAAGGCGAGGTCGAACTTGGCGGTTCCCGTCCCGATTCCCGGGAAGCTCGCCCGCAGTCCGGGCAGCTCGACGACGGCGTCGAGCCCGGAATTGGGATCGGCGGCCATCTCCTGGCTGGCCTGCAGGGCGAGCATGACCTGGAACAGCGGGTGCCGCGCCAGGGATCGCGGCGGGTTCAACTCCTCGACGATCCGTTCGAACGGCACGTCCTGGTGGGAGTAGGCCGCCAGGTCGGCCTCACGTGTCCGCTCGAGCAGTTCCGCGAAGCTCGGGGCGCCCGAAGTGTCGGTCCGCAGCACGATGGTGTTGACGAAGAAGCCGACCAGGCCGTCGAGCGCCTGGTCGGTACGGCCCGCGACCGGGCTGCCGATGGGGATGTCCGTACCGGCGCCCAGGCGGGTGAGGAGGGCGGCGAGTCCCGCCTGCAGGACCATAAAGACGCTCGCGCGGTGACGGGCCGCCAGCCCGGCCATGCGGGCGTGCAGGTCGGTGCCGAGGTCGAGGACGACCTCTCCGCCCAGGTATCCGGCCGACGCCGGGCGTGGCCTGTCGGCGGGCAGGGCCAGCTCGTCGGGGGCGCCGGACAGCGTCTCGCGCCAGAACTCCAGCTGTCGGGAGATCCGGCTGAGCGGGTCGCCCTCGTCGCCGAGCACCTCGCGCTGCCACAGCGCGTAGTCGGCGTACTGCACGGGCAGCGGGGCGAAGCCCGGCTCCCGTCCGGCGAGCCTGGCCTCGTAGGCGGTGCACAGGTCCCTGGCCAGGGGGGTCATCGACCAGCCGTCCCCGGCGATGTGATGCAGGACGAGCATCAGGACGTGCCGGTCCGCGGAAAGGGCGAACAGGCGGGCCCGAAGCGGGGGCTCCTCCTCCAGATCGAACCCGAGGGTCGCTTCCCCGGCCAGTGCGGCGGGCAGGTCCGCGGCGGTGACCGGCGTCACGGGAAGCGGCGTCGCCTGGCTCCCCGGTTCGAGCACGATCTGGCACGGCTCGCCGTCGGCATCGCGGAAGACGGTGCGCAGGCTTTCGTGCCGCTCGGCGACGTCGCCGAGCGCCGCCTCGAGCGCCGCCCGGTCCAGGTCGCCCTCCAGGTCGATGACGACCGGGATGTTGTAGGTGCCCGTCCGCCCCTCGAATCGGTGCAGGAACCAGAGCCTGCGCTGCGCGTAGGACAGCGGGACGGGGCCGGACCTCGGTCTCGGGGTCAGCGGGAGGTGCGCGTCGGCGGCGGCCGACTCCAGCCGCGCGTCCAGGTCGGCGACGGTCGGCGCCCTGAAGACCACGTCGACCGCGACGTCGAGTCTGAGCGTCTCGCGGAGCCGGTTCACCAGGCGCGTCGCGAGCAGCGAGTGACCGCCGAGGTCGAAGAAGTTGTCGTCGAGGCCGACCCTGGGCAGTCCGAGCACCTCGGCGAACAGTCCGCACAGGAGTTCCTCCCTGGGCGTCCTCGGTGGTCTGCTCGCCGCCGCCGGGCCGAACTCGGGGGCGGGCAGCGCGTCGCGGTCCAGTTTTCCGTTCGGGGTCACCGGGAGGGAGCCCAGGATCACGAACGCCGCCGGAACCATGTAGTCGGGTATCCGCTGGACGAGATGGCCGCGCAGCCGGGCGACGAGCCGGGCGTCCGCGCGGAAGGCACCGGGGTTGTTCGCGTGGTCGCGGGCGGGCCGGTCACCCGGCAGATAGACGCCGCTGTCGGGTTCCGGCCCCGTGAAGAGGAGCAGGTCGAGCTCGCCGTCCTCGCCCGTGTCCGACCAGGTCACCGCCGTCCGGTAGCCCAGGGCACGGCCGAGCTCGGCCGCGGCCTCCGGCGTGACCCCCTCGCCGAGCCTCCCGTTCGGCACGTGGCCGACCCTGACCAGTTCGGGACGGAGCGCGGCCAGGCGCTCCGCCAGGGCGGCCTCGTCGGCGACGTCGGCCCCCCAGCGCCACAGCGGTGCCCGCTCCGCGCCGACCAGCGCGCCGGCCTGCGCGGTGCGCAGGATGACGTCGTAGCGGTAGCGGCTCAGCTCGTTGTCGTACGAGCCGGGCTTGACCCGCAGGTCAACCCCCGTGAACCCGGGGAGGGCCGTGAAGAAGTCGGGGTCGAGGAGGAGTTCCTTCTCGCGCCGCACGCGCTGGCTGACCGTCTGGGCCAGCCTGGCGGGGTCGGTCTCGCCGTCCGCGGCGAGGACGATCTCGGTGTGCAGGCGGCGCAGCAGCCGCAGGTTGCGCACGTCGCCCACGTACACGCTGCCGCCCGGCGCGAGCAGCCCTGTCGCCGCGGCCAGCACCCGGGTGAGGTAGCCGGCGTCGGGGAAGTACTGCGTGACGGAGTTGACGACGATCGTGTCGAAGTGGCCTGTGGGGAGCCCGGCGACGACGTCCGCCGGCTGGGTCAGCAGGGTGACCTTCCCCACCAGGCCGGACCGGGCGTTCACCTCAGCGGCCAGCGCGCCGACCGCCGCCGCGGAGAAGTCCGTGGCCCAGTAGGCCTCGCATTCGGGCGCCAGGTGCGCCAGGATCAGCCCGCTGCCCGCGCCGATCTCCAGGACCCTGCGCGGCCGCAGGGAGCGGATGCCCTCGAGCGTCGCGTCCCGCCATCGGCGCATCTCGTCCAGGGGGATGGGCCGACCGTCGATGCTGGAGTTCCAGCCGGAGAAGTCCTCGCCGAACTCGGCGGCGGGCGCCTGGCCGTACATCGTGTCGTAGATCTGCTCCCATTCCGCGACGTGTTCGCCGGTCTCCGCCGAGGCTTCCCCGGAGCCCTCATCCGCCGGGACCAGGTAGCCGATCAGCTGCCGTTCGCCCAGGTGGTCCTCGCGGGCGACCACGACCGCGTGGCCGACCCCGGGATGCGCGGCCATCGCGGCGGCCACCTCTCCCGGTTCGATCCGGAATCCGCGGATCTTGATCTGGTCGTCCGCCCTGCCCGCGAACTCCAGCAGCCCGGCCCGGTTCCACCGGCCGAGGTCGCCGGTCCGGTACATCCGCTCGCCGGGCACGCCGTACGGGTCGGCGACGAAGCGCTCCGCGGTCAGGGCCGTCAGGCCGCGGTAGCCCCTGGCGATCCCGGCGCCGCCGACGTACACCTCGCCGATCACGCCGGGCGGGCACGGCCGCAGCCGCCCGTCCAGGACGTAGACCCTTCTGCCCGCCATCGGGCGCCCGAGCGGGACCGTCGCCATGCCCTGCGGGTGCGGGGCGCGCAGTTCGTGCCTGACCGCGCACAGCGTGATCTCGGTCGGCCCGTACAGGTGGCTGACCAGCGTTCCCGGCGCGTGCTCGAGCACCCTGGCGACCGCCTCGGGCGCCACGACGTCGCCGCCGGTCAGCACCTCGGCGAGCCCGGCCAGGCACTGCGGGATCTCCTCCGCGACCAGCCTGAACAGGCCTGCGGTGAAGTGCGCCGAGGTGATCCGCTCGTGCCGCAGGATCTCGGCGAGCGCGGCGGTGTCCACCCGGCCCGGCGGGGCCATCACGATCTCGCCGCCGGTCAGCAGAGGCGCCCAGATCTCGTAGTCGGAGATGTCGAAGGCGTACGGCGCGTGCAGGAGCACCCGCCCGTGGTTGCCGTGGTGCCAGCCGGGGTCGGCGAGCAGGGTGAGTACGGCCTCGTGCGTGACGCCCACCCCCTTGGGGGTGCCGGTCGAGCCGGAGGTGTACATCGTGTAGGCGAGCCGCCCCGGCGCGACCTCGGGCAGGGCGGGCTCGGGACCGGCTCCCGGCGGACCCGCGGGAGCGACCTCGACGACCTCGACGCCGCCCGCGATCTCGTCGGCCCGGTGGCGCGTGGAGGGGTCGGCGAGCAGTACGGCGGCGCCCACGTCCGCCAGCAGGCCGCGCAGCCGTTCCGCCGGGTGCGCCTCGTGCAGAGGAACATAGCAGCCGCCCGCCTTGAGCACGGCCAGGATGGAGACGACCAGTTCGGCGGAGCGCTCCTGCAGGATCGCGACCGGGTCCTCCGCGCGCACCCCTCGCCGAATCAGGTCGCGGGCCAGCAGGTCGGAGCGCCGGTCGACCTCCCGGTACGTCAGCCGCCGCCCTCCCGCGCTCACCGCGTACGCGCCGGGGGCCGTCTCGGCCCGCCGCCTGAACGCCTCGTGCAGCGTCCCGTTTCGCGGCCCGTGCGGATGGTACGCTCCCCCGCCTCCTGAGGTCAGCCGCTCGCGCTCGTCGTCCGCGAGCGGTTCGAGCGTGCCGATGGGCTGGGCCGGGTCGGCCACGACCGCCTCGAACACCCGGACGAGCCCGCGTGCGACGTCCTGCGCGGTCTCGGCGTCGAAGAGGTCGGTGCTGTACTCGAGCACACCGGTCAGGCCCGCGGGGCCGCGCTCCTTCGTGAGGTGCTCGCGGAGGTTGAAGGCGAGGTCGAACTTGCTGGTGTCCGCCGACTCTGGCTCGACGACGACCTCCATTCCCTCACCGCCGACGACGGCCTCCGCGTTGTTCTGCAGGGCGGTGAAGACCTGGAACAGGGGGTGTCTCGCCAGTGACCGGGTCGGGCGCAGCTCCTCGACGAGCCGCTCGAACGGGACGTCCTGGTTGGCGTACGCGCCGAGCGCCGTCTCCCTGACCCTGGCCAGCAGGTCGACGAACCGGGGGTCGCCCGAGGTGTCGACGCGCGAGACCAGGGTGTTGACGAAGAAGCCGACGAGGTCGTTGAGCGCCTCGTCCCTGCGTCCCGCGACCGGGCTGCCCAGCGGCAGGTCGGTGCCCGCGCCCAGCCGCGTCAGCAGCGCGGCGACCGCGCTCTGCATGACCATGAAAAGCGTGACGCCGTTCTCACGGGCCAGCCGCAGCAGCAGCCGGTGCGTCTGCGCGTCGAGGGTGATCTCCGCGGTCGATCCGCGGAAGCTCGCCTGCGGGGGGCGCGGCCTGTCCGCCGGGAGCGCGAGCTCCTCCGGCGCCCCGGCCAGCGTGCGGCGCCAGTAGGCGAGCTGTTCGGCCAGCGGCGCGCCGGGATCGTCCTCGCCGCCGAGCATCTCACGCTGCCAGAGGGTGTAGTCGGCGTACTGGACGGCCAGCGGCGTCCAGGCGGGCGGCTCGCCCTGTTCCCGTGCCAGGTAGGCGGTGGCCAGGTCGCGGGCCAGCGGCGCGAGTGACCAGCCGTCGCCCGCGATGTGGTGCCAGATCAGCGCCAGCACGTGCTCCGAGGGCGAGATCTCCAGCAGCACCCCGCGGATCGGCAGGTCCACGGCGAGGTCGAAGGGCTGGGACGCGGCGTCCGCCACCGCCTCGGCGACGGCCCCCGCGTCCGGCCTCGCGACGGTGAGGACGTCGCCGACGGACTCCGGCGGGATGATCCGCTGGTACGGCTCTCCGTCCTGCTCGGGGAAGCAGGTCCGCAGCGACTCGTGCCTGACGACCACGTCGCGCAGCGCGGCGGCCAGCGCGTCCCTGTCGAGGTCGCCCCTGATCCGCAGGGCGCGCACCACGTTGTAGCTCGCGCCCGTCCGTGTCATCCGGCTGAGGAACCACAGGCGGCGCTGGGCGAAGGACAGCGGGACGAAGGCGGGGCGGGGCATGCGGCGCAGCTGCGCGCGCGTCCGCGTCGCCGACTCCAGCCTGGCGGCGATCCCGGCGGGGGACGCGTCGTCGAAGACGGCGCGCAGGGGAAGTTCGACCCCGAAGACCGACCTGATGCGGTTGGTCAGCCTGGTGGCGAGCAGCGAGTGCCCGCCGAGGGTGAAGAAGTCGTCGGTGACGCCGACGGACGGGAGGTCGAGAAGCTCGGCGAAGACGGAGCAGAGGATCTCCTCCTGCGGGGTGCGGGCCTCTCCCTCCGAGACTCGGGCCGCGTAGTCGGGCCTGGGCAGCGCCTTGCGGTCCAGCTTTCCGTTCGGGGTCAGCGGAAGCGCGGGCAGCACGACGACCACGGCGGGCACCATGACGGCCGGGAGCGCCTCCGCGAGCCGCTCGCGCAGCTCGGCGGGATCGGGGGCCGTGCCGGCTGTCGCCTCGACATAGCCGACGAGGCGCTGGTCACCGGCCTGGTCCTCACGCACGACCACGACCGCCCTGGCCACCTCGGGCCGGCGGGCCAGTGCCGCCTCGATCTCGCCGGGCTCGATGCGGTGGCCTCTGATCTTCACCTGGTCGTCGGCCCTGCCGAGGTATTCGAGCTGGTCGTCGTCGCGCCACCTGACCAGGTCCCCGGTCCGGTACATGCGGGCGCCCGGCCGCCCGAACGGGTCGGCGACGAATCGCTCCGCGCTCAGGCCCGGCCTTCCGAGGTAGCCCCTGGCCAGCAGGCCACCGCCGACATACAGCTCTCCGGCGACGCCGGGCGGTACGGGGCGCAGCCACCGGTCCAGGACGTAGACCGAGGTGTTCCAGTACGGCCTGCCGATCGGCACCGGTCCGGGCTCGAGCGCCGCTCCCGGCTCAATGCGGTGTTCGAGGCAGTTGACGGTCGTCTCGGTCGGCCCGTACGCGTTGATCACGGCCGTGCCGGGATGGCGTTCCCGCCAGGGCGCGATCGCCTCGGCGACGAGGGCCTCCCCGCCGACCATGAGCGTCCGCTCGGGGGAGACCCGCTCCGGCAGCGTGGCGAGCAGCGGCAGGTGGCTGGGCGTCACCTTCATGAAGGTCGGCCTGGGGCCCGTGATCGCGGCGGTCAGCTCGGCCGCCTGCACCCGGCCGCCGCTGAGGAGCGGCGGGTAGATGCTGGAGACGGAGGCGTCGAAGGCGACCGTGGCGTGCCAGGTCGTGGTGCCCCGCATGGCGGGGTAGGAGGCGCCGGCGTAGCGCGCGTACAGGCAGAGGGACCGGTGTTCGACCACCACGCCCTTCGGCGTCCCGGTCGAGCCCGAGGTGTAGATCACGTATGCCGGGTTCGCCGGATGCGGCACGGTCTCGTAGTCGGAGGCGTCCAGGTCGGCTGCGGACTCGCGGGCGACGTCGCGCTGGTCGACGGCGACGGCGCGGGCTCGCACGCTCTCCGGCAGGCGGCCGATCAGGTCGGCTGTGGTGAGCACGACCGCCGGGTCGGCGTCCGCCAGGATGAGGGAGATCCGCTCTGCCGGGTAGCCGGGGTCGACGGGCACGTAGGCGGCTCCCGCCTTCAGCACGGCCAGCAGCGTGACGACCAGGTCGGCGGAGCGGGGCATCGCGACGGCGACCAGGCGTTCACGCCGGGCGCCGAGCCGCAGGAGGTGGCGGGCCAGCCGGTTGGCGCGGGCGTTCAGCTCGGCGTAGGTCAGCTCGACCCCGCCGCCGGTCACCGCGATGCTGTCCGGGGCGCGCCGGACCTGCTCCTCGAAGAGGGCGGGGTAGGTCGTGTCCGGCAGCGGGACGGCCGCTCCCGTTCCCGCCTTGAGCAGGCGGGCGTGCTCGGTGGGGTCGAGGAGGTCGATGCGGCCGAGCGGCGACTCCGGGTGAACGGCGACCGTTTCGAGGAGGCGCGCGTAACTCCTGGCGATGCTGGACGCCGTGGCGGCGTCGAAACGGTCGCGGTTGTAGACGAGGGTCGCCTCGACACCGCGGGGCGCCCCGTCCTGCGCGAACCGCTCCCGCAGGTGCAGTTGCAGGTCGAACCTGGAGGTGACGGGGGCGACCTCACCGAACTCGATCCGCAGGCCGGGCAGTTCGGCGACGGGCTCGGCGTTGTTCTGTACGGCGAGCATCATCTGGAACAGCGGGTGGCGGTCGGCGGAGCGCGCCGGGTTCAGCTCCTCGACCAGGCGCTCGAACGGGAGGTCCTGGTTGGCGTAGGCGTCGAGCGCGCTGTGCCGTACCCGGCGCAGCAGTTCGAGAAAGGTCGGGTCCCCCTCGGTGCCGACCCGTACGACCAGGGTGTTGACGAAAAAGCCGACGAGGTCGTCGAGCGCCTCCTCGGTGCGGCCCGCGATCGGGGTGCCGATCGGAATGTCGGTGCCCGCGCCGAGCCGGGTGAGGAGCGCGGCCAGGCCCGCGTGCGCCACCATGAACAGGGTCGCCCCGTTCGCGGCGGCCAGGTCGGCGAGCGCCCGGTGCGGAGCCGTGCCGAGCGTGAAACGCACCTCCCCCGCGCGGCGTTCCCGCTCGTCCGCGTGGGCAGGCCGGTCGACCGTCAGGGAGAGCTCGTCGGGGACTCCCTCGAGTGCGTCCCGCCAGTGGGCGAGCTGCGCGGCGGCGAGACTGGCCGGGTCCTCCTTTTCTCCCAGGAGCTCGCGCTGCCAGAGCGTGTAGTCCGCGTACTGGACGGGGAGGGGTTCCCACCCGGGAGCCACGCCCTGGCTCCGCGCGTGGTAGGCCAGCGTCATGTCCCTGGCGAGCGGCGCCATCGACCAGCCGTCCGCGGCGATGTGGTGGAGCACGACGAGCAGTGCGTGGTCGGTGGCGCCGATCGCGAACAGGGTCGCTCGCAGCGGCGGCTCCGCGGTGACGTCGAACTCCTTCGCCGCCTCGGCCGCGACGGCCGCGTCCAACCCGGCCTCCCCGACCTCGACGACGGGGATGCCCGCGTGGGTGCCGGAGGCAGGCAGGACGCGCTGGCACGGGCCCTCCCCGGTGTCGGGGAAGATCGTGCGGAGCGACTCGTGCCGGTTCACCACGTCGGTGAGGGCGGCGGCGAGCGCGTCCCTGTCCAGTTCGCCGGAGAGCCGGATCAGGATGGGGATGTTGTAGGCGGCGCGCGTGCCCTCGATCTGGTTCATGAACCACAGGCGCCGCTGGGCGTAGGAGAGCGGGATCACGCGACCTCCTCGGCTGTGCGCGGACGCGGGCGCAACGCCGGTCGTGGCCGCGCGGTCTTCCCGCCCGCGGCCCGTATCGCCGTGTCGACCCCCGTCACCGTCGGGGCGTTGAAGAAGTCACGGATGTCCAGCTCGCTGCCCAGGGTTGCGCGCACCCGGCTCAGCAGCTTCGTGGCGAGGAGGGAGTCTCCGCCCATCGCGAAGAAGTCGTCGGTGACGCCGACCTCGTGACGGCCCAGCGTCTCCGCGAACAGCGCGCAGAGCCTCTCCTCCTCCGGGGTGCGCGGAAGGTCGCGCGCGGTGCCGGGGCGTGTCTCGGGCACGGGCAGCGCCCTGCGGTCCAGCTTGCCGTTCGGGTTCAGCGGGAGCTCGTCGAGCACCATGAACTCGGCGGGCACCATGTAGTCCGGCAGGATCCGCGCCACGTCGTCGCGGAGGGTGTCGATGTGCAGTTCCGCGCCGGGCAGCGGCAGGACATAGCCCACGAGCTGGACGCCGCCCGCGGCGTGGTCGTGGGCGAGCACCGCCGCCTTGGCCACGCCCGGCTGTGCGCCGAGCACGCTCTCGATCTCGCCGAGCTCGACCCGGAACCCGCGCACCTTGACCTGGTGGTCGGTGCGGCCCGCGTACTCGAGGTTGCCGTCGCCGCGCCTGCGCACCAGGTCACCGGTCCGGTACATCCTCGTTCCCGGTGGCCCGAAGGGATCGGCCACGAAGCGCTCCGCGGTGAGGTCGGGTCGGCCGAGGTAACCGCGCGCCAGGCCGTTTCCCGCGATGTACAGCTCTCCGAGTACGCCGTCGGGCACCGGGCGCAGCGCCTTGTCCAGGACGCGGAGCCGCGTGTTCGGCAGCGGCCGCCCGATCGGCGGAGCGACCACCTCCTCCTCCCCCGAGTACCAGGCAGCGCCGTAGACGGTCACCTCGGTCGGGCCGTACAGGTTGGCGATCCGGCAGCCCTTGACCCGCTCGCGCACCTGCGCGACGACGCCCAGGTCCAGCGCTTCACCGGTGAAGCCGAGGGTGTGCGTGTCGAGGCCGAAGGAGTCGTCCGCGGCCAGCGAGGAGAAGATCGAGGCGACGCTGGTGGCGAACGTTCCCTCCCATACGTGTTCCCGCAGGGTGAGCGGGCTGTCGAGCACCTCGACGCACCCTCCGGTGAGCAGCGGCGGGAAGATCTCCACGACGGAGGGGTCGAAGCTGAGCGAGATCGAGGCCAGCACGTGGCGGAGCGCCTCGGCGCCGAGGTCGCGGATCGCCCATGCCATCAGGTCCGCCATGCCCGCCCGGGTGATCACCACCCCTTTCGGCCTCCCGGTCGAGCCGGAGGTGTAGATCGCGTACGCGGGGTTGAGCGGGTTCCTGTCCGGGGTCGCGAGGTCGTCGGCGGAGCGTCCGGACGGCTCGGCCGCCGGCCGTCCGTCGTCGAGCGGCACCCGGGGGGCGCCGCCGGCCCCCGGTGGCAGGCCCTTCGCGTCCGCGGTGGTCAGGACCAGCACGGGTGCGGCCTCCTCGAGCATGAGCGCGATCCGCTCCGCGGGATAGTTGAGGTCGATGGGCAGGTAGGCGGCACCGGTCTTCAGTACGGCCAGCAGCGCGACCACCGTCTCCGACGACCTGGGCATCGCCAGTGCCACGAACCGCTCGGGGCCCGCGCCCATCGAGACGAGCCGCCGTGCCAGCCGGTCGGCCCGCTCGTTCAACTCCCGGTAGGAGAGCTCGACGTCGCCGTGGACGACGGCGACGGCGTGCGGGGTGCGTGCGGCCTGGGCCTCGAACAGATCCGCGACGTCGTCACACGGCACCTCCCGTGTCTCTCCCTCGCCCACGCGCAACACGTGGTCCCGTTCGGCGCCGCCGAGGACGGCGACCCGGCCCGCGGGCAGCGCGGGGTCGGCTCCGGCCAGCGAGGCGAGCACGTTCGCGAACCGGTCGCGGTGGGCGCGGAGCTCGTCCTGGCGGTAGAGCGCCGGGTTCGCGTCCAGGCAGATCCGCAACCCGGGGATGTCCGCGCCGCTGTAGCTGACGATGTTCAGGTCGTCGACCGGCCCGTTCGAGAGGATCTCAAGGGTGCCCCGATGCTCACCGAACCACAGTTCCGGCTGATAGGGCAGGACGTTCACCATCGGCCCGAACAGCCGCCCACCGGTCCCGAGGCGCAGATCACGGGCGAGGTCCTCGAAGCGGTAGCGCTGGTGCTTGAGCGCGGCCCGCATGCGAACCGAGGTCTGCCGCACGAGGTCCAGACAGCTCGCCGCCGGGTCGATCTCGATCCGGAGCGGGAGGATGTTCATCACCATGCCGGGGGTGCGCTTCATGTCGGGGCCGAACCTGCAGGAGGCGGGCAGGGCGAGCACGACCTCTCGGGTGTCCCGCATGTGCGCGAGGTAGAGCGCGGCGGCGGCGCACAGCACGGCGGACGTCGTCGTCCCCGCCCTGCGGGCGAGTTCGCGCAGGCCGTCGGCGATCGCGGGAGGGACGTCCGCGGTCTCCCGCAGGAAGGTCGGCGACGGCCTGGCCGTGCCGTCGGCGAAACTCACCACCTGGGGCCGGTCGGCGAACTGCGCCAGCCAGAAGGCGCGGTCCCGCTCGTGTTCCGCCGAGTCCCGATAGTCCCTGGCCGCGGCCGTCAGGCAGTCGGCGGGGCCGAACGGCTCGGTTTCGCCGCCTCCCGTCACGAGCTGCGTGTACCTCGCCGCTCCGCGCATGGCGACGAGCCCGGAGGAGTATCCGTCCATCACGATGTGGTGGCCGCGCGTGACCACGATGAAGTGGTCCTCGGCGAGCCTGAAGGCGGCCGTCGTGGCCAGGGGCTCGCCGGTGGTGAGCCGGATCGGGCGGCGCATCTCCTCACCGATCCAGGACATGACGGCGGCGCGCGGGTCCGGTTCCGAGCTGACGTCGGCGTGGTGGACCCCGCCGAAGCCGCGTTTCCGAATCTGCCGGGGGCCGTGCGAGCCGTCGGCGAACGCCACCTGAACGCTCTCGACCTCGAGCCAGACATCATGCATGACGTCCATGAGCAACGGCAGGTCGATGGCCCCGCGAATCTCGACGTACTGGGCGCCGCTGAACGCCGGATTCTCCGGGTCGAGCTGCTGAGAGAACCACATGCCCAATTGAGCTGCGGAAATATCGAGGAGATGCTCCGTATCCAAGTTTCTCATGATGGCTGGCTTTCATTCGTCAACAAACCGGAAGGGTGTCGAAAGCAACCTGGAAAACAGGGAGATCACTGAGTGCGGACTCTATGCATGACTTTACGATCCTGTCAAATCTTCAAACAAGATGTGAGTCAACAGTCATATTTCGTTTATTGAACGACCAGGCTCGCCACGCCGAGCATTAACCGATGTGATCCGTCACCCCGTTTGCCGGCCACCCGGGTCATCCGGGTTCATTCCGTCCCGGCGGCACGAGCCACCGACCCGCCGCGATCACTTCCAAAGCACAGAAGCAAGGCAATCACCGGCAGACGGGTAACCTGCCGGGAGGCGCCATTCGCCGACAGCCTACGCGCCCTTCCATGGCTGCGCGCAATGGGGGCGACATTCGCCGCAAGCCGATCCGCAGACACACCTCCCCCTCGCCGCAGGGCGGCCTCCCCCGCCTTCCACGCTCTCAGAAAATCTGAGCTTTCACCGATTTTTGCAGTTCAGAGCACACGATGGCCCTTGCAGACCAGCCCTGCCGAACAGCGGCCCACGCCACGGGAACTGCGTCGAGTAAGGGGGCGATCGCTCCATGCCCACAAAATCGGACGACGGAAATTGACCGGGACGATAAAATATCACTGCCGCCCGTAATTGAGTGTGGCTCGCATTTTACGGCCGCCGAAAACGGCTTTCGACGCTTCGAGGACCGACTCCGGCCCTGGTGAATCGCCAAAGCCCCCCACCATTTCCCCCTATCCCTACTATGAAAATGCTAATTTTCTCAGGCGGAGCGGAGGAATCAGCCGTCCCAATTCCCGGTATCCCGAAAACGGGCCGCCAGCGGCGGCCGGAGACGTGTGTTAGCTTTGCCGCGGAAGATCTATGGTTCGGCCGGGCCTTGCCGTAATCTCCGCACGCAGACCAGGGGACCGAACATCCCGTTAATTCGTTCTGACCACCCGGTTGCCGCTTCCCTGCGGCAGGGTGGCTCCGAATGCACGAGAGGGCTTTGATCACGGACAATAACCTGCGCGGCCGGTAGTGCGGAAGTATTTCGTCACGTCACACCCGGCACCGCGCCGTGCAACATTCAATGGCCCGTCGAAACGATCTCGCATCGTGCCCGGGTCCCACGGGGAAGCGTTCTCGCCGAAACACCAGGTGGAGTAGCGATGTTTCGAGAAATGCTCAAGTCGAAGATTCACCGTGCCCGGATCACCCAGGCCGACCTGCACTACGTCGGCTCCTTGACGGTCGATCGGAACCTGCTGGACGCCGCGAACCTGCTTCCCGGCGAGAAGGTCGACGTCGTGAACATCAGCAACGGTGCGCGGTTCACCACCTACACCATCAAAGGTCCCGCGGGCAGCGGGGTGATCGGGGTGAACGGGGCGGCCGCCCGCCTGGCCGCCCCCGGCGACCTGGTCATCGTGATCGCGTACGCGACCGTCCCCGAGGAGGGGGCCGCGACGTTCCAGCCGAGCATCGTCTTCGTCGACGAGCACAACAGGCCGGTCGAGATCGGGAGCGACCCCGCTTACGCCCCGGCGTCCGCGGGCCTCGCCCGCGGCGACGACCTCGCGAGCTGAACCTCCGTCCGCATCCGAGAGTGTGAGGAAAGCATGGACGTCGATCTGCAAGCGCTCGCCCGCCTGCCGTGGAGGCAGCGCATCACGGAGTCGTTCGCCTATTTCTCCGCGGGCAGGCAGGCGGGCGCGGCCGCGGCCGGCAACCAGCCCGGGGTCTGGGAGGTGTTCCGCTACGACGAGGCGGTGCGCGTGCTGAGCGCCCCCGAGACCTTCTCCAATGATTTCAGCGCGTTCATCCCGAAGGACGAGCTGCTGCTGGCGGCCGTCGCACAAGGCAACCTCGCGGGCATGGACCCGCCACGGCACCGCAGGCTGCGCAGCCTCGTCAACAAGGCGTTCACCCCGCGCGAGGTCGCGGCCCTGACCTCGAAGATCGAGAAGAAGGCGCGGCTGCTGCTGGAGGACGCGCTCGCCGCGACGAGTACCGAGGGTGAGATCGACGTGGTGCGGGAGTTCGCCAGCCCGCTCAGCGCGACGACCATCGCCGAGCTCTTCGGCGTGCCCGCGTCCGACCAGCCCGACTTCTGGCGCTGGTCGGACGCCATGCTGGGCGCCCGCCCCCAGGGCAGCCTGGGGGTCCCCGACGAGGAGGCCATGCGCAGGAAGGCCGCGATCGTGCTGGAGGCGGGACAGTACCTGCTGGCGCACATCGACCATCTGCGCGCCCACCCCGGCGAGGACCTGACGAGCAGGCTGACCACGGCGGAGGTCGACGGCGAACGGCTCTCCGACGAGGAGATCCTCGGCCTGATCGGGATGTTCCTGATCGCGGGTCACCTGCCGACCTCCGCCTGGATAGGCAACACGGTGATGTGCCTGGACGAGCATCCCCGCGTCGCGGACGGGCTCGCCGGGGACCTCTCGACCTTGCCCGCCGTACTGGAGGAGGTGCTGCGCTGGCGTCCCCCGCTGACCAGGGACCAGCGGATCACCAAGCGGGACACGGAGCTGGCCGGCGGCCTCGAGGTCCCCGCCGGAGCCATGGTGGTCGTCTGGATCGCGTCGGCCAACCGCGACCCGGAGCAGTTCGCGACGCCCGACGTGTTCGACCCGCACCGTTCCCAGCCGGTCCAGCACCTGACCCTGGGGAAAGGCGTCCACTTCTGCATCGGCTCGCCGCTGGCCAGGCTCGAGGCCCGCATCGCCATGGAGACGCTCCTGGAGCACTGCCCCAGGCCCGCCGTGGTGCGCCACGACGACATCGAGTTCCACTCGTCCATCGGCGTGCTCGGCCCCGTCCGGCTGCCGATCTCCCTTCGCGGCGCGTGAGCCCGATGGAGGAATCATGAAGGTCCTCTCCGTCGCGGCCCCCGGCTCGGGGCTCTTCCTGCCCACGGTCCCCCTGGCATGGGCGCTGCGGGCGGCCGGGCACGACGTCGTCGTCGCCAACACCGGAGCGGCGGCCGCGTCCCTGGTCTCCGCGGGCTTCTCGGCCGTCGACCTGTGCCCGGGGCGGGACGTCTTCGCGGAGTTCATGCACATCAGCGGCCTGATTAACGCGATCCCCCCGGGACAGCCGAGACCACGCGGAGGCCTCGGCATGTTCGGCGAGGCGATGGCCGACGGCCTGCTCGCGCTCGCCCGCGCCGTACGGCCCGACCTGATCCTCTCCACCCTGGAGCAGGGCGCCGCCCCGCTGGTCGCGGCCGAGCTGGGCGTCCCGCTCGTCGAGCAGAGCGTGCGTCTGGCCTGGGCCGGGACCGACCCGAGGGCCGAGCACTACCGCGACGCCATCGCCGAGTTCATGGAGCCGACCCGCGAGCGGCTCGGTCTGCCCGCCCCCGTCCGGGCGGCCGCGGTCGTCGATGTGCGCCCGCCCAGCATGGGCGGGCGGGACACCCCGGGCCACTGGTCGATGCGCTATGTCCCCTACAACGAGGCCAGATCCCTGCCCGAGTGGGCCCTGACCTGCGGTGAGCGGCCTCGGATCTGTGTCACGCTGGGCAGCGTGCTGCCCGCCTCGATGAACCTCGGCAGCCTCGGCGGCCTCCTCGCCTCCTTCGAGGACCTCGACGCCGAGTTCGTCCTGGCCATAGGCGACATCGGGCCGTCCTTCACCGGCCCCCTGCCGCGTAACGTCAGGCAGGTCGGCTGGATGCCGCTGAACGCGCTGCTGCCGACCTGCGCGGCGATCGTGCACCACGGCGGGGCCGGCACGGCGCTGACCGCGCTGGCCTGCGGCGTGCCCCAGCTCGTCGTCCCCCACGGAGCCGACCGTCCCGAGAACGCCGCCGTCCTCGTCAGGCGTGGAGTCGGGCTGTCCTGCGCGCCCTCCGAGATCACCGCCGAGCGACTACGTTCCGTTATGGTGGAGTTACTACGGGAGCAGGCGTTCGGGAAGGCCGCCACCGAGGTGCGAGACGAGATCGCGGCCCAGCCGAGTCCCGCACGGATCGTCGGCAGATTGGAGGATCTGGTCAGATGACCGACCAGGGGCGACCGGCCACGATACGGCTCGACTCGGTCTCGAAACGCTACGGGCGCGGAGAGCCGGTGCTGACCGACGTGGACCTCGAGGTGCGGGCGGCCGACATTCTGGCCGTCATGGGCGGCAACGGCTCGGGGAAGTCGACACTCCTGAGAATCGTCGCCGGGTTGTCGTCGCCGTCCTCGGGGCGGCTCGCCCGCAACGCCCGCGTCATCGGATACGTGCCTGACCGCATCTCCTCCCACGAACGGATGTCCGCGACCACGTACCTGCGGCACATGGGCCGGATGCGCGGCCTGAGCACCTCGGCGGCGAACCGACGGGCCCGCGACCTGCTCGACCGCCTCGCGCTGGTCGGCGGCGCCGAAACGCCGTTGCGGAAACTGTCCAAAGGCAACGCGCAGAAGGTCACCCTGGCCCAGGCGCTGCTCGTCCCTCCCGACCTGCTCGTCCTCGACGAACCGTGGGCGGGCCTGGACGTCTCCGTGCACGGCACCCTGCACGAGCTGATGGCCGAGACCGCCGCGCACGGCGGCGCGGTGATCTTCACCGACCATCGCGAGTCGGTCGTCCACTCCAGCGCCTCCAAGGTCTGCCGGATCGACCGCGGACGGCTCACCCTCAACGAGAACACCGGCGACACCGGGAACGCCGGGAACGCCGGGAACGCCGGGAACGCCACCCGCTCTCCCGGCGCGTCCTCGTGGGAACCGGGCCCCCTCTCCGAGCTCATGCGGATCACCCTCACGGCGGGCCCGGACGCCCCGTCCGGCACACCCGGCTGGGCGTCCATGCCCGGCGTGGTGAGCGCCGACCCGCGTGACGACGGCGTCGAGGTCCTCGTCCACCGAGGGGCACACGACCGGCTGCTGGCCACCGCGATCACCGGCGGCTGGTCGGTCGCCCACGTCGCCGCCGAGCCCCAGCCCGCACCACGCACACCGGAGAGATCCCGTTGATCGCGCTCTACCGCTACCAACTGGCCAGCCTGGTCTTCTCACAGCGTTATCTGCCTCCCGTCCTGGTCTTCCTGGTCGCACTGTCCGTGGGCACGAGCTCGGGCGCCGGCCCCCTGCTCGGGGCGTACGCCTTCTGCGTGATCGCGGTGCTGGGCTGCGCCACCTGGCTGACGATCGCCGTGGTCAACCACGAGGATCCGACCCAGCGCCAGGTCGTCACCGTGACGGTCGGCACGGCCGAACGCGTGCTGGCCGCCAACGTCGCCACCGCGCTCACCGGATGCTCGTTCATGATCGTGATCGGGCTCGGATACCCCATCCTGATGGGGCACTACATCGTCACGGCGACGGCGGTCGCGACCGGGGCGCTGGCCCAGCTCGCCATGGCCCTGCTGGGGATGGCCCTGGGGTTGCTCACCTCCCGGCTGGTCATCCCGCGCCTCGGCGTCGCCGTGATCGTGGCGGTGGTCGTGCTGCTGGCGATGCTGCTTCTCCCGTGGCTGTCACCGGTGAGACCGCTCATCCAGTTGCTGTCCGACGCGCCCTATCCGGACGACGTCGCCGTGCGCGCCGCCGTACTCACCTGCGTCTCAGCCGTGATCCTCGCGGCCTGCTCGATCGCCACCCACCTCGTCGCCAGGCGCGGGGACTGACTCCGGCGCCGGCCAACCACGTATCGGACGGGGAGACATGACCTCAACCGAGTCCCTGCCCCAGCCCGCCCATCCGGCGTTGACCCCGCCGAAACCGTTCCCCCCGCCTCCCCTGACACCGGGGTGGGAGCCGGGCCCTCCCGACTTCGTGGGAATCGGGGCCATGCGTTCCGGGACCACCTGGTGGTGGTCGGTGCTGAGAAGCCACCCGGGGGTCGCGCCGGCGGACGCGGCGGACGGCCCGCACGCGGGGGCGTACACCGGCAAGGAACTGCACTTCTTCGACCACTACGGCCAGGTCGAGGACGTCGACCCCGCGGCCTACCACCGCTACTTTCCCCGGCCTCCCGGATCCCTGGTGGGAGAGTGGACGCCCCGCTACATGTACGACTTCTGGACGCCGCCCATGCTGCGGCAGGCGGCACCGGACGCCCGGATCCTCGTGATGCTGCGGGACCCGGTCGAGCGCTTCGTCTCCGGTGTGGCCCGCTACTCGACCCGGGGGTTCGCCGTGGATCCGGCGCTGTACCACGATCAGTTCAGCCGGGGGCTGTACTGGCGGCAGCTCATCGGAGTCCTCGGTTACTTCCCCCGTGACCGGGTTCTCGTGCTGCAGTACGAGCGGTGCGTGCGCGACTTCGCCGGGCAGGCGCGACGCACCTTCGCCTTCCTCGGGCTGGATCCCGAGCGGTGGACCCCTCCCACGCGGCCGGAGACGCCCGTCGGCATCGTGACCCGCGGCGCGGAGGTCGTCAACGCCGCGACCCTTGAGGCGATCCGGCAGGCCTATCGGGGGGACCTCGACCGGCTTTTCACCGACTTCCCCGACCTCGACCGCGCTCTGTGGCCATCCGCCTCCGGATGACCTGGCCGATCGGCTCCACCTCTGTACGGCCTGCTCGCGTACGGCCTGCTCGCTCCGCCTGACCGCGTCCCGCGGGCGCCCGCTTTTCGAACATCCTGCCCACTCCCCCGGGGCCCGGTGAAACCGATGACGCTCCGCCGAGAAACGGAGATCCCCATGAGCGTTTCCAGTCCGGAACAGACGGGGACCGGCGACCGCCTGGTCCCTTCACCGGTTTTCGTCCTCTCCCCCATGAGGTCCGGCTCGACCCTGCTCCGGGTCCTGCTGAACAGCCACTCCATGATCCGCGCTCCGCACGAGATGCACCTGCGAACCCTGGGGGTGACGTACGCGAAGCCGTACACGGAGGTGGCGGTCGACCGGCTCGGCCTGGACCGCGAACAGCTCGAGTACCTGCTGTGGGACCGGATCCTGCACCGGGAACTCGGCCGCAGCGGCAAACAGGTCATTGTCGACAAGACCCCGGGTAACGCGCTCAGCTGGCCCCGTCTCAAGGAGTGCTGGCCGCTGGCCAGGTTCGTCTTCCTGCTCAGACACCCCGCCTCGATCTTCGCGTCGATGAGCGAGATCTCCCCCAACGCGTCGCCCGAGACGACGGCGGCCCTGGTGCTCGAACACGTCGACGGTGTGGAGGAGGCGCGGAACACGCTGCCGGGCCACACCGTGCGATATGAGGAGCTCGTCTCGGAGCCGACGCGGGCGACGGAGGAGATCTGCTCGTTCCTGGGGGTGCCGTGGGAGCCCGGGATGCTCGAGTACGGAAAGTTCGACCACGGATCGTTCGAGACGTTCATCGGCGACTTCACCGGCAAGATCCGCACGGGGACGATCTGCGACCCGCGGCGGCTCCCCGCCCCGGACGCCGTTCCCGCCTCGCTGCGGGACGCCTGCCGGAGGTGGGGATATCCGGCCTGACAGGGACCGGCCCCGGAGAAACCCCGGAGAAACCCCAGAAAAACCACCGCCCATCCGACGGGAAACGCCGGCTCTCTGTCGTGTCTCCCTGATTTCCACGTGCCGCCTCCCGACGATTTCCACGTGCCGCCTCCCGACGGTACGACTGTTTCCGTGCGCCCCTCCTGAGGAGGCAACTACCGCGACGGCCTGATCCGCGAAACCCCGGGATGCCGGTTTGCCGCCTTTCCCGGTCACTGTTTTCCGTGCACGCTGGCAGTGATCCACCGCGCCTGGCGACGTTTCGCGACGGATCGCCGGAAGAGGTGGAGGAACGGCTCCGCGCACCACGGGAACAGCGGGTCCAGCGGGTCCCCGAGAACTCCCCGCGGCGGCGACCGATTCCGGCCACGAAGGGCGCACCTCACCCGGCGACCTGAGACCCCTCGCCGCTTCCACCAACAGGAAGTCACCCCGACCAGGAAGGACCGCTCATGATGCGCCGCGTACTCCTCGCCACCGCCCTCACCACCACCGCCCTCGCCATCCTCCCGGCCACCCCCGCCCAGGCCATGCCGTGCGGGCTGGGCCACAGCTGCAGCACCACGTACTACTCCGACGACTCGCACACCACGGCGGTCGGCGGCGAGTGGACGGACTGCGACGGCTACACCGTCAGCTGGGGCGTCCGGGGCGGCTACAGCACGCGCTACGACAGCGAGTGCTGACCTGGCCTCCCGGACAGCCGCACGCCGCCCCTGAGACGGTGGGCCGCGTGCGGTTCCGTCCGGCCGGTCAGGGACAGACCTTCTGGAAGGGCTCGCCCGGCGGGAGGTAACGCCTCCACTCCTGCTCGGTGAGGGAACGGCCCGCGACGGCGCAGACCGCGCTGAGCGGATCAGCGGGGATGCCGACCTTCCACAGCCGGACGGTTCCGTCGAAGCCACCGGCGGTGGCCAGGGTCGTGCCGTCCGGGCTGAACACCACGTCCTCGACGATGCCGGTGTGCCCCGTGAACGGGCCGCCGATCGCCCGGCGGGTCGCCGTGTCCCACAGCCGGACGGTGCTGTCGGAGCTGGCGGTGGCCAGTGTCCTGCCGTCCGGGCTGAACGCCACCGTGGTCACGTAGTGGACGTGGCTTTCGAGCGTGGCACCGATCGGCTGGCGGGTCACGACGTCCCACAACCGCACCTCCCCGTTGAAGCCGCCGATGGCCAGGGTCCTGCGGTCCGGGCTGAACGCCACCGCGTCGATGGCGCCGATGCCGCCCTCGATCGGGTCACCGATCAGCCGCCGGGCCGCGACGTCCCACAACCGCAGCAGCCCGTCGTTGCCACCGGTGGCCAAGCTCCTGCCGTCCGGACTGAACGCCACCGTGTGAAAAACGGGGTCCCCGTCCCTGATGGGGTCGTACGGGGCAAAGACGTTTTTGAGGGGCTCGCCGACCGGTCGCCGGGTCGCGACGTCCCACAGCCACACGTCCCCGTCATCGCCACCGACGGCCAGGGTTCTGCCGTCCGGGCTGAACGCCACCGGCTCGTTCCGATCGGCGCGGTCTTTGAGAGGCTCGCCGATCGGCTGCCGGGCCGCGACGTCCCACAACCGCACTTTCCCGTCGTAGTCAACGGTGGCGAGCGTCGTACCGTCCCGGCTGAGCACCATCGTCTTGACACCCTCGAGATAGCGCTCGGGGAGATCGCCGACGGGTTCACGCGTCGCGGCGTTCCACAACCTGACGCCGCCCTCCGCGTCGCCGGCGGTGGCCAGGGTCGCGCCGTCCGGGCTGAACACCACCGCGCGAACGGAGTGTGTGTAGCCGAGTGACTCACCGACCAGCCGCGCGGGCGGCATGCTCACCAGCCAGGCATCCCCGCCGCCCCCGGCGGTGGCCAGGGCCGTACCGTCCGGACTGAAGGCCATCGCGTAGATGGCGTCGCCATTGGCCTTGAGAGGAGCACCGATCGGCTCGCGCGTCGCCGTGTTCCACAGCCTCACGTACCCGTACCGATCGGAGGTGACCAGAAAAGCGCCGTTCTGACTGAACACCACCCGGCTGATGGGGTCCAGATCCTTTCCCTGAAGACCGCCGATCAGCCGCCGGGTCGCGACGTCCCACAGTTCCACGGTCCTGCCGTGGCCGCTGACCGCCAGGGTCGCGCCGTCCGGGCTGAACGCCGTCGCCTCAAGGGAGGTCGTCCCGCCCTCGAAGAGGACACCGGCCGATCGACGCGCCGCGACGTCCCACAACCGCAGCCTCCCGTTGCCGTCCTCCTCGGCCAGCAGCCCGCCGTCCGGGCTGAACAGCAGGCCCGCGGTGAAGGAGGCGGCGTTCTTGAACGGCTCGGCGATCAGCTCGCGCGTCGCGGCGTCCCGCACCGTGACGCCGCCCTTCGCGTCACCGATGGCCAGGGTTCTGCCGTCCGGGCTGAACGCCACCGCGGTGACCGAACCGGCAAAACCCCTGATCGGGTCACCGATCGGCTGACGGGTCCCCACCCTCCACAGCCGCACGGTCGCGTCCTCACCGGCGGTGACCAGGATCGTGCCGTCCGGGCTGAGTGCCATGTCCTCGATGCCTCCGGTGTGACCGGTGACCAGGGTGCCGATCGGCCTGCGCGTCGCCGTGTCCCACAGACGAGCGGTCCCGTCGTTCCCGACGGTGGCCAGCAGCCTGCTGTCCGGGCCGAACGCCACATCCCTGACGGGGCCGGTGTGGCCGGGCAGAACGGCCTGGACGCCGGTGGCCAGGGCCTCGACCATGGCGTAGCGTGCCTCGCCGGTGTCGTCGAGACGCCCGGCGGTGGCGGCCAGCAGCCCGGCCACGACGGGGTCGACGCCGATGGCCTGCTCGCTTTGCGCGATCACCAGCCGGGAGAGGGCCTCCCGGCGCCGGGCCTCGGCGACGTCCTGCGCCCTGAGGGCGGCCATGGCCGCGAGCGAGGCGATCAACGTCAGGGCGGTCAGGACGGCGACGGCGGCACGGACGAGGCGCCCGCGGCGGACGGCGGCCCGCTCGGTGTGGGCGGCGGCCTCGTCCGCGGCGGCGAGGAATTCGGTGACGGCGTCGGTCGGCGGCGGGTAGCGCAGCGGGTTGGCCCGCCAGTGGGCGCGGGCCTCGTGCAGCGCGGTGAGACGGCCGCCCCGGTAGAGGAACGAGGGATCGCGGTCGTTGCGCCGCCAGTCCTCGGCGTCCTCGCGGAGCTGGCCGTACAGGATCCGGTGGTCCTGGTCGGTCCGCAGCCAGTCGGCCAGGCGCGGCCAGGCCGTCAGCAGGATGTCGTGCGCCAGCTCGACGCTGTCCCCGTCGGCGACCATCAGCCGCTGGCCGGTGAAGGCCTCCACGATCCCGTCGAGGTCGTCGGCGACGCTCGGGGAACGGCCGGAGTGCAGTTCGACGCGGGTCACCCGGCGCCGCGCGACCTGACCGTCCGGGGTGATGACCGTCAGCTGCTGCACGAGCTGCTCGACCAGGGCACGCCGGGCCGGGGGGAGCCCGTCGTAGGCGGCCTCCGCGCCGGTCTGCACGGCGTGGGCGACACCACCTGCGGCACCGTAATCGCGCAGGGTCAGCCTGCCGTCCTCGCTGTGCCGCCAGGTCATCAGCATCGCCTGCGACAGCAGCGGCAGCGCCCCCGCCGCCGCCCCCACCGCGGCGCCCGGCCCGCCGCCTGAGTCCGTGCCCGTGCCGAGATGCCGGCCGGGCGCCGCGAGGGAGCGCAGGTCGCCCACGACCAGGTCCGCGAGACCGTCGTCCAGCGTCAGGCCTGCGCGTCCCGCGGGGCCGATGATCGCCCGGCGTAGCTCGGCGTCGTCCATCGCCGCCAGGGTGAACGGTCCGGCGCGCAGCGCGTCGACCAGTGGCGGGAGGGACGCGCAACGGTCCCAGAAGTCTCCTCGGACGGCCACGACGACCAGTCCCGCCGGTTCCCCCGCGGGACCGACGGGGGTTTCCGCGGCGGCCCGCAGCGCCGTCAGGAACGCCCGCGCCGCTTCGGACACCGTTTCCTCCGGGTATCCGGCATGCCCGTGCCGGGCCGGTGAACTTTCCTCCGGGTATCCGGCCTGCTCGTGCCCGGCCGGTGAACTCCCGGCACGTTCTTCCCCGCCCGGCGAGCCTCCGGGACCTTCCTTCCCTCCCGTCTGACTCTCTGTGCGGCCTTCCCGGTCCGGTGAGCCTCCCGAGTCGTCCGCGGTCGTGGCGGTCGTGGCGAGGGTGAAAATCTCCTCGAACTGGTCGACCACCACGACCAGCCTTCCCTGTCCCGCCTCCGGCCCCGCGGAGGCGCCGGGACCGGCATGCGCCAGTGCCGCCTGCCGGAACAGCAGGTGGGCCTGTTCCGGATGCGCGGCCAGACCGGTACGGACGGTCGCGGGGTCGGCCGCGCCGTTCAGCGCGGCCAGGTGAACGGCCAGCTCGGTCAGCGGGTCGCCGGTCGGGGTCATGACCAGGCGGGGCCAGCGAGCACTGCCCGGCGCGCCGGGCAGCAGCCCGTCGGCGAGGTACGGCAGCAGCCCGGCTCGCAGCAAGGAGGACTTGCCCGCTCCGGACGGGCCGGTGACCACCAGCATTCCCAGCCCGTCAAGGCGGTCGGCCAGCATCAGGGCGAGCTGCGCGGTGACCTGTTCCCGACCGTAGAACACCTCGGCGTCGGCCTCGCCGAAGGGCGCCAGGCCCCGGTACGGGCTGCCCGTCCAGAGCTTCTCAGGCGGGGCTGCGGCGAGGTGGATGTGCTCGTGGGTGGTGTGCACGACGGTCCCGGCGACCGGGCCGTGGAAGACGTTGCCGTGGAACTCCACGTGGTCACCGGTGTGGTGCCGCTTGCCTGCCTCGTCCTCCTGCTGGAACCGGGCCTCGGCGGGACGCTCCTCAGGCCGGGGCATCGCGCTCACGTCCCCCCGGGGTCGGCCGGGTCAGTGGGAGCGGTGTTCTTGCCGGTGACCGGTCCGTGGAAGACGTTGTTCTGGAACTCCACGTGGTCTCCACCGTAGCGGCGGGCGGGCGCGGGCCGAGAGGCGGGCGGCTCCGCGACGGGGGAACCCGCCGGGGTGCCCGGCGGGCTGCCGGACCGGATCGCCAGGCCGGGAGGCATCGCCGGATCGGGGAGCATCGTCGGGCCGGGAGGCATCGCCAGATCGGGAGGTGGAGGCGACGTGCCGCCCATGGTGACCGCCTTCCGGGGCTGGGCGGCGGGATCGGGGACGGCGGGCGTCTCGGAGGCGCGCAGGCCGTACACCGAGACGGCCAGCCCGGCCAGGCCGACGAACGCGCCCAGCACGCTGGCCAGCCGATCGGCCTGCTCCAGGCCGACCATCACGAAGGCCACGCCCAGCGCCCCGGCCACGACGCCCACTCCCGCAAGCAAGATCCCCTTTCGGGGCTTTCGCTGCGTCGCCACGATGTCCATCATGACGGCAGGAGTCCGCAGGAGACAGTGAATACGGGAAACGGCGGCCACGCTTTTCGCGGAATGAAATGAGAAGGGTCAGCCTCATTCAACTATCCCGACATTCTTCCTTTAAGGATTTTCGGACGCACTTTTCTGAATTTATGCCTTGATCCACCGCGCGTTTGAACGGTGCCCGCGGCGAGTCGCACAGGTTGATCTCCCACCACACGCCGGCCTTCACCCCGGGCCCCTCGGAGTTCATGGCGATGACGGGGACCCCGGCGGCCTCGGCCCGGCCGTAGACCCCGCCCGTCGCGCCCGCTCTTGGCTCAACCGGATCGAGGCCCAGTTCACCGCCCTGCGTTACTTCGCCCTCGACGGCGCCGACCACCCCGACCACCCCGACCACCCCGACCACAAGGCCCGGGGCGGCATGATCCGCCGCTACAGCATCTGGCGAAAAAGCACGCCGCCGACGAACGCCCGCACAAGGTCGCAAATAGGGCGAACGTTACATAATGTGGCAGTAATTCAGCGGCGACTGCGCGTAATTACCCACTTGACCGGTAGGATTAATTCGGATTTGATGTGGTTATGACATCGACCGCCTGGAGTGGACACAGCTTCCACGCCACTGTGCGGCGTCACATCGATTTGGCGCGCGTGAGCAGCGCCCTGTGCCGCCCGGTTCACCACCGCTGATTCCCCACCTCTCCCATTCGGGCGCGACCTTCTGTGTCCGCAGCCGCCGGCATGCCTGGATGGACTTCACCCTGTTCGAGGCTGGAATGTCTCGGCATGCATTCATCGACATCACGCGATGAACTAGGTATTCCAAGAAAGGGTGCAGCATGAATGCCCACAAGCCACATCGTCACCGATTGAAAATCTTGGGGGCCCTGCTTATCGCATTCGCGAGCATCGCCTACGCGGGTGTGAAACTCGACAGTTCGCCGGTGTCGGCGGCGACGACCCAGCCCAACATCGTCTTCATCCTCACCGATGACCTCAACGAGGACGTCTTCGGCAAGGACGCCGGGCTACAAACACTCCTGACCAGTCAGGGAACGACATTCAACAAGCAGTTCGTCGAACTGTCGCTGTGCTGCCCATCGCGAACGTCCACGCTGCGCGGACAGTTCGCACACAACACGGGCATCTACACCAACGACGCCGCCTCCGGCGGCGGATTCCAGTCCGTCTACAGCAAAGGACTGGAGAACTCGACCGTCGCCACCTGGCTGCAAAGCGCCGGGTACCGCACCGGATTCTTCGGTAAATACCTCAACGGGTACCCCAACGGAGCGCCCAGTAGTACCTACATTCCGCCTGGGTGGACGCGCTGGTTCAGCCCCAACGGCGGAAGCCCGTATTCGGAGTACAACTACGACGTCAACGACAATGGCACGACCGTCCACTTCGGCGCCGCACCGTCGGACTACGGCGTTGACGTGATCTCTCGCAAACTGACCACGTTCATCAAGAACACCACCACCAACTACCCGGACAAGCCATTCTTCACCTACGTCGCCCCCTACATCCCACACGGACCAGCGACGCCGCCGCCGCGCTACGACGGCATCTACCCCAACGCCAAGGCTCCACGCACTCCGTCTTTCAACGAGGACGACGTCAGCGACAAGCCAGCCTGGATCCGCAACAAGCCCAAGCTCACCACCGCCCAGATCAACAACATCGACGCCTTCTACGAAAAGCGCAGAGAATCCTTGCGCTCGGTCACCGACCTCGTCCAGGACACGATTGACACTCTGCAGGCGCAAGGCGTACTCGACAACACCTACATCGTCTTCACGTCAGACAACGGCTTCCACCAGGGCCAGCACCGCCTGAACTCCGGCAAGAACACCGCCTTCGAGGAAGATCTCAACGTCCCGCTGGTCATCCGCGGACCCGGCGTCCCCGCCGGGGCGGTCGTCAACGCCTTCACCCTCAACGTCGACCTCGCACCGACTTTCGCCGAACTGGCCGGAGCAACCGCGCCCGCCTTCGTCGACGGCCGCTCACTCGTGCCGTTCCTGCGCGGCACCACACCATCGCGGTGGCGCCTGGCGTTCCTCAACGAGCATGCCGGACCCAGCACCCTGAACACCAACACCCTGAACAACCTGCTGGAACCCCAAGATCCCGGCGACGCACAAGCGCTCGCCTCCGGAGGCGCCCCCCTCTACGTCGGCCTGCGGGCCAAACCCAACACGCTCGGCGTAAACGCAGCGTTGAACTACGTCGCCTACGACACCGGCGAACATGAGCTGTACGACCTGTCCGCCGATCCCTACCAGCTCGACAACTCCTACAGTAGCGCCGGCTCCACGCTCAAACAGAGGCTCGATACCTGGGTCACCAGACTCAAGAACGCCTCTGGGCAGGCATTGCGAGACGCGGAAGAGAACCCGCCGCAGTAGAGGGCCCATAGCGGTGCGGGCGGGGATGCGGTGCGGCCCTCGAGCGCATCCCTGGCCCCGGCGGTCCAGTACAGGTAGATCATCA